>JAQICW010000708.1 GCA_027858355.1 Desulfobacula sp. | reverse complement strand
GGATTAAATGCTAACAATCTGAAAAGACAGGGAAATTATTTGATTATGAACAAGGTGGGTTCAACAACTAAAGAAAGAAATTACAGACTATTCCACATATAGGTGTAGGATAGTCTACAAATTTAAATTTTATATTTTTCCAGCCGGTATAAAAGAACGTGCCTTGGTATTTTTAACAATCTGGCAGCTTCTGAACGATTTTGGCCGGCTTTTTCAAGGGCTTTAATAATATAGCTTTTTTCAATATCCTCCAGAGCAATCCCTTCATCTGGAATAACCGGCCTAAAAGTTGCAGCCGATGATTCATGAACAAGCAGGTGAAGGTCTTCGGGTTCAATCACCATCTTTTTTCTTAAAATAATACATCGTTCGATTATATTCTGCATTTCTCTTATATTCCCTGGCCATTGATAGGCTTTTAATACCTCCTGGGCTTGCTGAGAGAAAAAAACATCCCTGGGTGCATCAAACTTTTTTAAGAAATGCGTTACCAGGGCAGGGATATCTTCCGTCCGTTCCCTTAACGGCGGGATAAAGAGAGGAATCACACTCAACCTATAATACAAATCCTCTCTGAAGTTCCCTTGTGCAATCCTTTTTTGAAGGTCCAGGTTTGTGGCAGCAACAATCCTGATATCAACACTCTTTGCTCTTTCAGCTCCCACTGGCTGAACTTCTTTTTCCTGGATTGCCCGCAATAATTTGACCTGGGTATCCGTAGCCAGTTCTCCAATCTCATCTAAAAAAAGTGTCCCGCCCGAGGCGGTTTGGAAATGTCCTTTCCTGTCTTTTATAGCACCGGTAAAAGATCCTTTTACATGACCAAAAAGCTCACTTTCTAACAGCCCTGTTGGAATGGCTGCACAATTGACGGCAACCATGGGACCATTACTTCTGGGACTGTTCTGGTGAATCAATCGTGCCAGGACTTCTTTGCCAGTACCTGATTCACCCGTAATTAAAACAGTTGCCTCACTGTTTGCAGCCCTGGATGCTGTTTCCAGCAGTTCTTTCATGACAGAGCTTGCAGACACAATACCTTTGGTACCGGTCAGACGATTGATTTCACTTGCCAGCAGCTTTGTTTTAGACCGTAATCTATTAAGTTCCAATGCTTTTTTACAGGATAAAATCAGGGTATCCCGATCAAAGGGCTTGGTGATAAAATTAAAAGCCCCTTTGTTCATGGCCTGGACAGCCATTTCAATGGAGCCGAATGCCGTCATGATAATCACAGGGATATCCGGGGCATCTTTTTTTATCTTTGCCAGGATATCAAGCCCGTTCATATCCCCTAGTTTAACATCTGTCACCACAAGATCCGGAGCTGTTGTTGCAAAATATTCAAGACCCTGTGCCCCGGATGCTGCTGTTACGACATTAAATCCTTTTGCCGTCAGATTGTATTGGGTAACCCGTCTTAAACTTGGATCATCATCTATCAATAATATTGTATCAGACATATTGGATACTCTCATTATTTACAAATTGTTTTTCTGGCAAATATATTGTAAAAGCCGCACCCCCAAGGGTTGATTCTCCAATAACTATTTTTCCCCCCAGGCTTTCAACTATCTTTTTTGAAATGGAAAGCCCAAGTCCTGTTCCATCTTCCTTGAATGTCACAAAGGAGGCAAAAACTTCTTTGACCAAAGTTTCATCAATACCAGGACCATCATCTGAAATCCGGATAAAATACCCTTGTTCGTGCTTGTCAAATTCAATGATGATCCTGCCGTTTTTTTCAACGGCATCAATGGCATTGATAATAATATTCATCAAGACTTGAATCATGGCGGTTTCGTCTGTCATAAATCCATTATTGACAGGTCCCGACTGGATAGACACCTGGATGGATTTTTCTTTGAGTCCTGCTTCAAGTAGCAGGACCACCCGGTTAATAATTCTCTCAATTGATTCCTGCCGGCCTTTGTCACGATTCTGCTGCCCTCTGCAATATTTTAAAACATCTTCAACTGAATGATTCAGCCTTGAAATTTCAGAACGCATGATTTCTATAAATTCGTATTTGGGATGGCCCTCTGGTACCTCATCAGCAAGTATTTCAGCCGCTCCTTTTATGGATGCCAGAGGATTCTTTATTTCATGGGCAAGGGAAGCAGACACATGGCCCAATAAGAAAAGCTTCTGGCTTTGCCCCAGTTGTTTTTCAGCTTCTACAAGCAAGGAAGCCTGTTCATGAAGCCGTTTATATGATCCAGCCAGTTTTTCCGAAAGCGTTTTATATTTTTCCCTTAATTTATTTTCCCTGCTGGAAATAAGCCCGATCACAACCCCTGCAGCAAGATAAAATAGTATTTCCGACAATTCGCTGTAGTAGGCTTGGGGCCCGCTTGCCCAGAACATGAAAAGATGAGGGACAAATGCCAGGCAGGACAGAACAGCAAGGCAAATCCCACCCCATACGCCGTAAAGGATAGCTCCGATGGCAATAGGAAAATAACTGAGCCTCCTGTAAGTGTCATGGTAAAAAATCATGTGTCCCGGAGTAATTGAGTGAAGAACACCAATCACCACAACAGAGGCCAACAGCAATAAAAATAAAATAATTTTCGTATTTGGTTTCATAGCACATCTTTGAAAGCTTAAAACAATGATATCTTTTTTGTCTACACTATCATACCCATATCAAACACTGTTTTGTATAAAAAGACAATAGCATTCACCCCAAACACTGCTATTTTATTCTCAGCTGTTAATATAACTGGAATTAAAACCATAAGACTGTTAAAAAGAAGTGTATTAAATTAACATCCATGCGCAAAGGAGACAGATGATGAAATTAATTCCTTTTAAACTAACTTTGTTCTTTACGATTCTTTTATTATTTTTTTCAAGTAATGCCATAGCAGACAAATACTCAGACACCATTGACGTGTTTATAAAATCTGATGCTGTTAAGCCGTTTTTTATGGAGGCCTATGGATATGCGGTTTTCCCCAGGGTTGGAAAAGGCGGCATTATTTTAGGCGGTGCCTATGGGGCAGGCAGGGTATACAAACAAAGGGCCATTTCCGGAACGGCCACGCTGATGAAAATCAGTGTTGGATTTCAACTGGGCGGGCAGGCCTTCAGCGAAATTATTTTCTTCCAGGACAAACGAGCCTATGATGAATTTACAAGTGGAAGCTTTGAATTTGACGGATCAGTGTCAGCAGTCCTCATCACAGTGGCTGCCCAGGCACAGTCAAGCACCCAGGGCAGCAGCGCAGGGGCAAGCCTGGGACCTGCCACAGGCAAACAGGCCGAGACAAATTACACCAGTGGAATGGCGGTATTTATCCACACCCTTGGCGGGTTGATGTATGAAATGTCCATTGGCGGACAAAAATTCTCATTTACACCCACAAACTAAGCTCAGAAATGTTATTGAGCAGCTCTGACCGTAGAGGACTATAGCAAAGTGACTTATATGGACAAATTAAAACAAAAAAAACTTCTATGCTTTTTCATTTTTTTCTTATCTTTGTTTGTCAGCCAGACTGTTTATGGAAAGGCTGATTTAACTTTGATCAGGCAAAAAAATCTTGATGTTGCGCCCCTGGATATTGCCTCATCAGAGGATGGAAGTATGATCTTTATTCTGTCTTTGGGAGAGTTGATCATATATTCATCAAAAACTGACCAGATTATCAACCGATCTGCTCTTGATAACACCTATGATAAAATAACTTATTCTGAAAAAAATAAAACCCTTATACTTACAAGCAAGTCATCCAAATCACTGAAAATTATCCATGTTGAGCAGGTACATGATATATCTTTATCCGGACTGCCCTTTAAAGGACCTTTTGATGCGCCAGTAACCCTTGCAATCTTTGATGATTACCAGTGACCATATTGTGCTCGTTTGGAGCCGTTTTTCCGGCAGTTGTCGGACAGGTATAAGGACCAGTTAAAAATTATAATTAAACATTTTCCCCTTGAGAGTCATAAATTTGCCCGAATAGCTTCCCAGGCAAGTCTTGCAGCCAATAACCAGGGAAAATTCTGGGAATTCCACAATAAATTATTTGAGAATTATGACTCTATTAACGATGATAAAATTGAACAGATCGCAATAGAACTCAAGCTTGATATGGATAAATTTCATAGCGATATAAATTTGCCGGAGATTCAGCAAATCATCAACAGAGATATCCAAAATGGTAAAGAAATAGGGGTTGCCGGAACCCCGACAATGTTTATAAATGGGAAACTGATCAATCCCAGAACCTTTGATGACTTTATAAAAAAAATTGAGTCTGAGTTGAAAAAAAACAATAACGATTAGCCTATGCTTTTTAAAAAATCAGTTTGAAATTTTTGGCAGCCGACCTCTGATCAGGCGTAATCTGAAAATCGAACCCTCCCCTTTTTTTGAGAGTACGCTGATATTACCGCCATGCTCCTGGATTATCTTTTGGGTCATTAAAAGGCCAAGGCCAGTACCTTCCAAGCCTTTGGTGGTAAAAAATTTACTGAACAGCCTTTGTCTGTGATCTTTGTCGATCCCACATCCATTGTCTTTGACTTCGATATAAATGCTGCCTTCTTCCTCATACACTGTAACCCAGATTTTTTTGTCCCTGTCTTTGTCCACATCGACAAAGGCATCAATGGCATTGCCCACAAGGTTTGTCACGCATTCATGTATTTTTTCATAATCAAGGGGAGCCAATGCAAGATGCTCATCAAGCTGCAGTTTAATCTTAATATTATTTTCTGAAACTTTAGCAGCAAAAGATTCAACCACTTCGGTTACAATATCTGCGGGATTACTCAAAGTCGGTATTATTGCCCTGAACCTGGAATAATTTAAGAATGCTTTTGAGAACAGCCGGATACGATCAATATTTCTGGCCAGAGTTTCAATCCCCTTATGGACTCTTTTGATGTCTCCTTTTCCTATTCCGGATTTGAGAAAATACATCCCCCCATCCAGAGCATTGATAAGGTTCTTAATCCCGTGGGCCAGTCCTGCAACAGTCTGCCCCACAATGGCCATGCGCTCAGCTTCGATTTTTTCTTTTTCAAGCTTTTTCACCTGACTTATGTCGTGAACTGAAAACGCCATGCCGATTGTTTTTTTGCCATCCCGTAGTTTATTCCCGATTAAACGGCCATAAAACTTGTCTCCATTGCTCCGTTTGAGTTCTGCCTCAGGCAGATAGACATGCCCCATTCCCTCAGACACCTGGGCAAGAAAACCTTTGGGAAGCATAGTACTGATATCCTCCTGGGAGACAATCTGGTCCTGATCAATATTAAACAGGCTTCTGGCAGCTGAATTAAACACTTCCACCTTGCCCCTTTTGCTGATCCCTACGATACCGTCCATGGATGTATTAATCAATGATTCAAGATAATTATGAGCGGCTTCCAGGCTGTCCTGCAATTTCACTGTCCTGGAAATATCCACAGCCATCTCCATGACCAGATCATATTTCTCATCTTCATTTTTCAATGGAATGGTAATAACGTGCATATTCAAGGTTCTACCATCCGTCAGTTTCCAGACATGTTGACCCGTATGCTGCATCCCATCTTCAAAAGTTTGCCTTGCTGTACATTCGATGCATTTTTCTTTTCTGCCTTTTAGTACTGAATAACAATATTCCCCTTTAAGGCTTTCAAACATGTCGGAAGCCCGCTTATTGGCCCTGACTATTTTAAAATCCCTGTCAATGATCATGACATTGCAGGGTACCTGCTCAAATAAAAGCTTATATTC
The DNA here is from genome assembly GCA_027858355.1 of Desulfobacula sp. Next base: position 257 of record JAQICW010000708.1, on the reverse strand, counting down.
TTCTTCCGTCTTTTTGAGCCGGGTTTTCAAATCTTTTGCAGGTTCTTTCATATCTATTTCCTTTTCCCACGGACATTGATTTAAATTGAGTCGAAAATAATAATATTTAAAAAATGATTTAATTTCAGCATGTTATCTTTTAATTTTTAAAATTGAATTATTTTTTTATTTTCCCTCTTGACAAGATATTTATTTTTTTTTAATCTATACCAAATTGATATAGATTATATTAGTAGAGAATACAAACATTATAATTA
>JAQICW010000693.1 GCA_027858355.1 Desulfobacula sp. | reverse complement strand
ATGTTCTTTTTGTTGACAGGGTAAGGTAAAAAAAACGGTTGAGATCCAGGCCTTTCACTGACAAGGCTTTTAAACGCCCTTTATCAATATCATCTTGGACAGCAATGGTTGAAAGTATGGATATTCCGATATGATTTAAAATGCCTTGAATGACAGAGACGGTATTCCCCATGGTGACACAGGTTTTAAGATTTTTTGAGTTAAACCCAGCATCATCCAAGGCTTTAAGAATGGATTGCCCTGTCCCCGAACCTTTTTCCCTTGCAATAAAAGTTTCTTCAAAGAGTTTTGAGCAGTCAATAGATGTTTTTTTTGCCCATTTGTGGTTTGCGGGAATAATTCATTTCATTTCATCTTTGACAAGCTTTCCTTGTTTGATCTGGGGGTCATCTACTTTTGCACCGACAATGCCGATTTCTATTTTCCCTTTTTTGATTTGTTGAACAATTTGCATGGTATCGCCTGCTGCCAATTCAATTGAAATATCAGGGAATTGTTTTAAAAAAGGCCCAATGAGTCTGGGGATAATATATCCGGAAGGAATGGTGCTGCCACCGATAAAAAGAGTTCCTTTGGCGTTTCCTAAAAAATCCTGCAGGGCAGATTCTGTCTGATCTCTTAGGCTTAAGAGCCTTTTTGCGTATTGAATCAGGATTTCACCTGCTTTTGTGGGTTCTGTTATTTTTCCTAACCGGTCTAAAAGGCGACATTGAAAATGTGCTTCAAGTTCTTTAATATGAAGGCTGACCGTGGGTTGGGAAAGATTAATGGCAAAAGATGCCTTTGAAAAGCTTTTATTTTCAACAACGGACACAAATATATGAAGCTGCCATAAGTCCATTTTTATTTTTTTATCTTTGAGTATTTTTCCATCATTTTTAGATGGACTGGTTCCGGGACCATATCACTGATGTCTCCTCCAAATTGTGCAGCTTCCTTGATAATGGATGAACTGGTGAAAATCCATCTGAATCCGGTCATCAAAAAAACAGACTGCACATCTTTATTCAGTCTTCTGTTCATCAATGCCATCTGAAATTCACTTTCAAAATCCGAAAGTGCCCGCATTCCTCTGATAATGGCGACAGCATCTTTCATCTTTGCATAATCCACAAGGAGCCCGCCAAAAGAATCTACCATAACGGATTTTCTGCCGTTAAAGCTTTGTTTGATCATTTTCACTCTTTCATCCATGGTAAACAATGCTTTTTTGGAAGGATTATGCAACACTGCAATAATAACTTCGTCAAAAATATCAAGAGCCCTTTCAATAATATCAATATGGCCATTTGTTAAGGGATCAAAAGAACCGGGGTAGATGGCTGTCTTTTTTTTGCCTGTCATTGAGGAGTTATCCTTTTTAAGTTTTTTTTATAAAATAAATATTTGTTTTTGAGTATTTTTTTTGTCTGTAAATGTCAAGGCCTGAAAATTTAATTTCAAGATTTTCTTTGCAGGATTGTTCAGCAATGATGATACAATTATCATCCAGCAGGTCAGTAAATGATTCTTTTTCAAGGGTTACTTCAATATACCCTTTGCCATAAGGCGGATCAATGAACACAAGGTCAAACAGCTTTCCATTCAGGCTTTCCGGAAGGCGAGCCTTAACAATATCACAACAGATCACCCTGGTATTTTCTTTAAAACGGCAAAGTTCAAGGTTTTTGTGGATGATATCACAGGACATATCAATAAAGGTTGCATGGCAGGACCCTCGGCTTAAGGCTTCTATGCCTAACGCACCAGTTCCGGCAAAAAGATCCAGCACCTTTGCCTTTTTTACTTTTTGACCCAGGATGTTAAAAATAGCTTCCCGGGTTCGATCAGATGTGGGGCGTATTTGTTGACCCGGAAGGTTTACTAGTTTTCTGCCTTTGCAATAGCCGCTAATGATTCTCATTAAGTTTATGAATTATTTTTTTTATATATTTTACAGATGTCCCAAGTTTTTTAGCCGCAGATATCAAATCACCGCCTTCAAGAACAAGCTTTTGTTTTATAAAGTTTTTTTCAAATTGTTTTTTAGCCAGGGATAAATCGTCTTCATAAAGGAGGAGCTCTTTTTCAGCCAGTTTGATAGGCTTGCATCCAGGGTTATAGGGCTGGGGGATATCCCCCATATCAATATGATCCTTTTCAACCATAATTGAAAGCCGTTCCAAAAGGTTTTTCAACTCCCTTACATTGCCAGGCCATTCATAATCAACAAGAAGGTTCAAGGCATTTTCAGATATAGTTTTTTTCTTTTCTGAAGACTGGTTGGATAATTTTTCAAGGAACATGTCCACAAGCATTGGAATGTCTTTTTTCCTATCCCTTAATGGTGGTACAACAATGGGTATAACGTTAAGTCTGAAATAAAGGTCCTTCCTGAAATTACCGGCTTTGATTTCTTTTTCAAGATTTTTATTTGATGAAGCAATAAGGCGGACGTCCATGTGAAGGGTTCTTCCACCTCCGATTCTCTGGAATGTCTTTGATTCAAGGGATCTTAAGATTTTTGCCTGGGTATTGATATTCATATCACCGATTTCATCAAGAAAGAGAGTTCCTTCCGAGGCAAGCTCAAATTTACCTTTGTTCTTTGATGTAGCCTCTTCAAAAGCACCTTTTTCATGGCCAAAGAGTTCACTGTCAAGATTTTCTTTGGGGATGGCTGCACAATTGATTATGATAAAGGGTTGTTCAGGTCTTAAGCTGAACTGATGGATGGTTCTGGCAACCATTTCTTTGCCTGTCCCATTTTCTCCAGTAATCAGAATAGAAGCATCTGAAGGGGCAGCGCTCATGATTTCTCCATACAGCTTCTGGACGGCAGGACTGGTTCCAGTAATGGAGTTTTTCTCGATACTTTTTTTCCGCAGGTAGAGATTTTCTTCTTCAAGTTTTCTAAAGTTCAGGGCATTATTGATGGTGACCATGACCTTGTCAATTGATAATGGCTTTTCAAGGAAATCATAAGCTCCTGATTTTGTAGCGTCAACGGCAGATTCAATGGTCCCGTGGCCTGTAATCATAACCACGGGAAGATTGGGGGCTATTTTTTTTATTTCTTTTAAGGTTTCAATCCCGTCCATCCCAGGCATCCAGATATCAAGCAATACAATGTCCGGGGATTCGATTTCGATTTTTTTTAATGCTTCATACCCGTTAAAGGCATGTATGACTTCAAATCCATCATCTGAAAGAATGCCTTTAAGGGACTCTATGATGGTTGCCTCATCATCAACAATTAACACCGCAGGATACATGCTTACTTCTCCTGTAATATGTTTAGTTATCAAGCCGGAAGTTCAATAATAAATTTTGCACCTTTGGGCTTATTATCCTGAACCCTTATTACACCATTATGATCAGAAATAATAGAAGTGACAATGGCAAGTCCCAGTCCCATACCTGATTTCTTGGTGGAAAAATAAGGTTCAAACAATTTGGTTTTTTCTTTATCTGATATGCCTTTACCATTATCTGCAATTTCGATTCTTACAATTTTTAAAATTTCATCAAAAGATACATCAATCATAATCTGTCCCTCTTTATTCATCGCATAGACGGCATTGTCAACCAGGTTTATGAATGCCTGTTTCATATGCTGGTGATCCAGTTTCAGCACGGGGATATTTTGGGCAAAGCGGGATCTGATATCCACTTTTTCAAGACCTTCCCTGTACAGAGCAATGGTTTCAAGAACAACATTTTCAATTCTGCATTTGGTAACGTTTGCATCCGGGAATTTGGCAAAAGCGGCAAACTGGTTGACAATATTTCTGATCAGATCCACATGTTCTACAATGGTGTCAGCACAATTTGTAAAAATTTCGTCATTTATTTTTTTACCATATTTACGCTTGAGCCGTTGAGCTGACAATTTTATCGGTGTTAAGGGATTTTTTACCTCATGGGCAATTCTCCTGGCAACCTCTCTCCAGGCAGTAATTCGCTGGGCCTTTTCAAGTTCAGTGACATCGTCAAAAACCAACACAGCACCCACATCTTGATTCAAGTCATCTTTTAGAGTATTGAAATTTAAAGAAAAGTGCTTGGGGGTTCCTGAAATAGTTGCGGAAAGTGGAATTTCAAGTGTTTTCTGGCCCTGGGCCACCTGGTCATAAATTTTATTGGCAATCTGTAAATAGTCGCTTTTTAAAACATCTTTGAAATTCTGGTTTAAAATATCATGGCTGTCAATATCCAGCATGGATTCGGCAGCCTTGTTGATGGTTGTAATGGTTCCTTTATTATCAATGGATATTACACCCGCAGAAATATTTTTTAATACAGTTTCAATGTATTGACGGCTCTTTTCAAGCTCTGCATTCTGTTGTTTAAGCATCTCACCGGAAAGAGCAATCTGTTCCCTTCCTGTTGCAAGCTCTTTGGTCATTAAATTAATTGATTTAATAAGGGTTCCGATTTCATCATCCGTTTGAAAGTCAATTTGATAATTCAAATCTCCATCTGCAACCCGTTTGGTTCCTTCGGCGAATTTCATTATGGGAATAGTGATGGATTTTGCCAGCTGAAACCCAAACCAGATAGCACAGAAAACAACAAGAAGGGCAACAATCGACAGCGCAATATAATAGGATATCTGTGCGGGTTTTTTGGCCAGCTTAAGCTGATGATATTCCTCAATGCCCTTTAAAATGGCTTGCAGGTTTTCCGACAATTCTGATGATATCAGGGTAGTGATAACAATGAACGCCCGGGCTTTTTTCGGATCAGTACCAAAGGGTATGGTTGCAATGGTTCTTAAAAATTCCCCTTCTTTGATGTTCTGTGAAATCGTATGGGTGTTTTGTCCTTCAGGTATGCCGGTTAAATCATTACTGGTTAAAAGGCCGAAATGAAGATTTTCAACTTCATTTGCCAGGGACAGGCTGACACGCTTGCCATCAGAGGTATAAATTTCAACAGCATGCCGGTCAAATGCTCGTTGTATGACCTGGGAATGACGGGTCAGTTTTTGTTTATTTTCTTTGTCTAAAAGTTTGCGGGAGTCTATTTGAAATGTGGCTCTTTTGGCATAAAATTCATTTTTTTCTTCAATATATTCATAAAGTTTTTGGCCAACTGCCAATGAACTGTCCAGGGTTTGCTCAACCGGAGCATTAAACCAGAAGGCAACGCTGGTGGAAATAAAGTGAATGGAGAAAAAGAACAGAACCGTTGTGGGCAAAAGAGCAAGTACAATAAATGCTGAGATTAGTCGAGTCTTGAGTTTAGACCCAAAAATATTATTTTTCTTTTCATAATAAAGCTTTGCAAGATTTCTAAAGACCAATAAAAGCAAAGCCAGCAGCAGCAATAAATTCGTGTTTATCAGGATAAACATTACTACCGTGCTGGATAGGGGAAAATCACTGCCAAAATTGGTGATGCGGGTTTCAATAAATGTCAGGACCCCGACGGCAATCAGGATAATGAGGATTAAAATGCCTTCTTTTCTTTTTCTGGCCTGTTCGTCTTTTATATGTTTTGATTCAGCCATATGTTTAATTTCAGGCAAGATTAAGACATTGAGAACACTAATAGGTAAAATTGATTAAATACCAATTTGTTTCAAAATCCCAAAAAGAGACAAAAAATAAAACTGTGTGAAGTGATAAGGGTAAGGTGACTTTATCAAGCTTAGCCTTGATCCTGAGCTGGTATTTATCCCCTTTCACAAGTTGATTCAATGGTATGATTTTTAAATTGTCAATTTCAGTCCTCAAAGATTTTGCTTCTTCAAAGGATTGTGTGACAATTGCCTTTTCAATTTTCCAGGGTTTTAAAAC
>JAQICW010000638.1 GCA_027858355.1 Desulfobacula sp. | reverse complement strand
TGAATACGACTGGTGATATTTACAGCAGATCCTACTATCCCATATTTGGCACGGCTTTCAGAGCCTATGTTGCCAACAATTACCTGGCCTGTATTTATTCCAATACCCATATTCAATTCAGGTAAATTCTCATTTTTCATTTTTTTATTGAATACACGCATCTCATTCTGCATATCAGTGGCGCACTGGATGCAGTGCAGAGCAGTATCTTCAATAGAGCTTGAAAAAGGTTCAAAAAAGACGAGGATTGCATCTCCGAAAAAATCAACAATAATGCCGTTATATCTTTGAATTATATTTATCATATGGGAGAAATACTGGTTTAGAACATTTATTATGACTTCAGGACTCAAGGTCTCTGACAATGCTGTAAACCCCCTGATATCAGACATTAAAATGGCAACTTCTCTTCTTTCTCCTCCCAGTTTGCCCGCATCTGGGTGCTGGAGCAGAAATTTTGCAAATTCAGGATCAACATACCGTCCAAAAGAATCTCTTATAAAATCACGTTCCTTAAGCCCTTTGGTCATGGAGTTATAGCTTTGGACCAGCTGGCCTATTTCATCTTGGGTTTCTATCTTTAAGGGGTCTCCATAATCCCCTTTTGCAACTTTTTTAGCTTTTTCAGACAGTGTTTTTATTTTTTCGACAATATTTCCCACCTGCAACCGTATCAGAACAAGGATGATGACGATTAAAAAAATGCCGCCCAAAGCAAAGGCATTTCTATAGTCAATAATGGGTTTGAATATTTTTTCTCCCTTGGCAAACAATATAATGGTCCAGGGTAAATGCTCCAATTTCTGAAAGCCTGCCACCATATCCGGAGGGTATCCGCCTGATTGAATCGTCCCGGAAGGCTTGGTTTTCATAGCGTTTAAAACCGCCGTCTCGATTAAATTATCCGTTCCACCCAGAAATTGCCGGCCTTTCATTAACATATTGGTATGTACCAGGTATTTACCCTTTTGATCCACGATACATGCCATATTACTCTGCCACCATCCCATCTTAAAAATATCTTTCAGCAGATATTTAAAACTCATGATGATTTCAAGATTCCCAATAACCTGATCTGACTTGTTCAGCAGAGATAAAACAAGGGTAACCGTCTCCTCGGCTGCATCAGTATTATATTCAGGCTCAGTGATTTTTAAAATTTGACTGCGATGGATCTGCATCTGCCCTTGATCTCCCATATGCATGGAATGATTGGGTCGTAATTCATTTATTTCACTATCCTGTGAATATGTGATCCCCACCCTTACAACACCCTCTAAAGCGGCCAGGTTTTTTAAGAGTTCGTCTTTGGATTTTGCCATATCCTGAAAATAAGGAATCATATATAAGGTGTTCAGTAATTCTATTGGTTTTAAAACCTGCATTTCAAGATAATGGGCTGCACGCTGGAGTTTTAAAACAGAAGACTCATTCCATTGGTTAATCATAATATTACGGGTGTATATAAAACTGACTATACTGCCGGCAAAAAATGTTAAAAAAACCGGAGCGAGCAATAGGACAATAAGACGTCCCTGCAATGTTTTAAATTGTAAACGGTTTGAATTTTCCATAATACATGTAAAGGCCTTTTTATAATTTTGGTCTTAATATTTTAAACTGAGAAATTAAATTTGCAATTATCATACCACCATCCATTATAGTTGTAAGCTACTGGATTTATGTATATCTTATGATCCCTTACATGGACCAGTGAAGAATATTCTATAATTGAATGGATATTTTTAGTCAGGCTGAAACTACTCAATAATCTGCTTTTTCCCAAAAGCCCCAAAAGCAATGAATAAGAAGATAATTTGAAGCAATAATGTGTTAAATTAACAAATTTCCGATCATATGTCTATCATTTCATTTTTAAGTTTATGCGGATGATATTTGATGATATGCTTTCATTATTTGTTTTGCCCGATCAGGGCATGGCTGTTGGTATGGAAAAAACTTTAATAGATTGTGCCCGGCACAGCAATCGGAGAAAACAGCTGTTTTTGTTCAGGCACAGGCGCGGAGGCTGGATGGAAGCCATTACATTTGAAAACAGAGTTGCCATTGTAACTGGTGCAGGAGAAGGGATTGGAAGAGAATATGCGCTGGATCTTGCAAAAAGAGGTGCCCAGGTTGTGGTCAATGATATCGGCCATGGCCCGGATCAGGTCAGGACAGCAGACAAAGTGGTGGATGAAATAAAAAAGTCCGGTGGAAAGGCTGTTGCGAGTTTTGATTCAGTGGCAACCATGAAAGGCGGCAAAAATATAGTTGACACGGCCATGGATCATTTTGGCAAGGTGGATATTCTGATTAACAATGCCGGAATACTGCGGGACCGGACATTTATGAAGATGACTGAAAAAGACTGGAATGACCCAGGGTGTTTTCCCCGATGAAGTGGCCAAAAGAATCAAGCCTGAATTCAACACGCCCATTGTGACCTTTCTGTGCTCTGAAGGAAATCAGGAATCCGGGATGATTTTTACCATGAGTGCCGGTTGGTTTGCCCGTTCAGCAATGGTTTCCGGCAAAGGCATCTGCATTGGTGACACAAAAAGGGTGATAAAAGCCGAAGAAATCAGGGATCAGTTTGATCAGATTAAAAGCCTTGATAATGCGCTTGCCTATGATCATTGCGGCCAGATTTACAGTCTTGGAAGACCTTTGACCGGCAGATAGGGGTAAAGAATTCATTTATTTGCTTAACTTATTTATTTAACATGGTTTTCGGCATCCGTACGGCGACCACTTTACCGGTTGCACAGATTTTATTTTCCGCCAGTACGGTTGCTTCTATAACCACTTTTTTTTCTTTTATTTCAATAACCTTGCCCCGGATTTCAAGTTCCACACCCAAAGGGGTTGGTGCAAGAAAATCCACTTTTAAAGATGCTGTGACATACCGCAGAGCCGGTTCTGTATCCATACCTCTGCCTTCTTCCCGGTATTTTGCAGCAGCAGCCGTTCCGGTACCATGGCAGTCAATAAGAGAGGCGATTAATCCGCCATAGGCAAATCCCGGTATGGCAATATATTTTTCATTGGGAATGAGTTTTGCAACACTTTCCTCACCATCCCAATAACTTTTAATCTGTAATCCGTGTTCATTAAGTCTTCCACATCCATAGCAATGGCTGAAATCTTCTGGATAATAATCTTGAAATGCTTTCATTCTTTGTTTCTCCGTTGAAAAAAGGTTTATTTGTATTATGTAATGCAATCCAAATTTTTATTATCTTTGGATTTATCAATTCATTTTGTAGAGTTAAAAATTTTTTAACAACGTCAATCTTCAGTTTCCATGTTTGACAGTGCATCATCAAACACTCGGATAAACATGTCAACATCTTCTTTTGTTATGACCATCGGGGGTTTGATTTTAATGACATTATTAAATGGGCCGTCAGTCCCCAGTAAAATTCCTTTTTCTTTCATGTGGTTGACCATTTCAGACGCCTTTTGGGTAGCAGGTGCCAAAGTGATTCTATCCTTTACCAGTTCTATACCTATAAAAAGGCCGATGCCTCTTACATCGCCGATAATATTATGCTTGTCCTTGAGGTTATTGAGCCCTTCAAGCATCCTTGCACCAACCTGTTTTGCATGTTCCTGAAGGCCTTCGTCTTTTATAACATCCAGAACTGCCATTCCTATGGCACAGGATACTGGGTTGCCGCCAAAGGTTGCAAAAAATTCCATGCCATTGGCAAAAACTTGAGCAATCTCTTTTCTGGTCACAACTGCTGCCATGGGGTGGCCGTTTCCAATGGGTTTGCCCATGACCACTATATCAGGGATCACGTTTTGAAGCTCAAAGGCCCAGAAATGTGAACCAACCCTGCCAAAGCCGGTCTGAACTTCATCTGTGATGCAAAGGCCGCCGCTATTTCTGACATGTTTGAAAACAGTTTCAAAATATCCATGGGGTGGAATTACCTGTCCACCGCAGGATAAAAGGGATTCTGTGATAAATCCTGCAATGGGTGTCCCAATTGTGTCAAGTATTTCCCCCACTTGATTGCCATAGGATTTGCCTGCATCTTCTCCCTGGCCTTTGAATCTGCCCCTGTATCCGTCTGCTGAAGGCACCACATGTACCCATGGTTCAGGTTTGCCTTTGCCACCTTTCCCCATAAATTTATAGGGACTGATATCAATCATAGAACTGGTATGCCCGTGATAGGCATTGTCAACAACGAGCATGTCCTTGTTTCCTGTGTATGTTTTTGCAATCCGCAGGGCAAGTTCATTGGCTTCGCTGCCTGAGTTGACAAAAAAACAGGTATCCAGTTCATCGGGAAGGGTGTCACAAAGCCTTTGGGCATACTCTGTAAGCCCATCATATAAATAGCGGGTATTGGTGTTTAGTCTGGCCATCTGTCGTTGGCCTGCTTCAACCACTTTGGGGTGGCAATGACCCACATGGCAGACATTGTTATACAGATCCAGAAAGGGTCTGCCATTGTAATCGTAAAGGTATTGGCCTTTGCCGTGCAGAATTTTTAAAGGTCTGTCATAGGAGGGTGACACAGATGGGGCAATACATTTATTCCGGTTTTTCAAAAGATCAGCAACACAGGCACCGCGATCTTCAAAGGGTTCAAGAGGTGTTTTGCCTGCCAGGATAATTGCTGCCCGGGCAGGGGTTGTTAAGGAAAAGAGCTCCAGTTTTTTCCAGGCCCTGTCTTCCGATACAAACCAGCTTTCCCTATCTGGATCGATTTTTTTTCGTTGAGCCGATATGATGACGGAGACAGCCAGCCTTGCACACATCAACGGGAAAATTACAGTGATTTCATCCATGGATAAAGCACGGATTTTGTGATAGGCACCAATAATTATTGCAGCCGCTTCCAGAGGATTGTCTTCATCCAGGGTATGATAGGCAAGGGCAATGGCAAGATCACACACAGTGGGATTTTCCAGGCAGTCCCCAAAATCCAGGATACCTGCGATTCGGCCGTCAGCCACCAGGACATTGTCGTCATTGATATCCCCGTGGACAAGGGATTTGGGCAAGGATTCCAATAAAGGCATAACAATTGCAGCATAAAGATGGAAAACCCATTCAAGGATCTGACGTCTTTTTGGGCTGTCAATTATAGAAATTCTGGAACGATGCTGATCTGCCCTGGCCAGATCCCAATGGTGGGTTCTTTTGGAATCCGGATGAACAATAAAAGACAAGGCTGTAGCCATCTTTGCAATAATTTTTCCAAGATCTTCTAACTGCTCATTTGTTGCTGGAAGAGTCTGACACCACGCTTTTCCCTGCACAAACTCAAGAAGTCGCCCACGGATTTCTTTGCTGTCTTTTGTCATCAAACAGGCCTGGACAGATTCAGTACGAGTCGGAATTACCCTTGGAAGACGGATAGGAAGCTTGGCATCAATGAGTCGGTCCACGGCAAGGTGTTCAATCTCTATCATTCCAGCCGTGGTTTCTTCATCTGCCAGCTTAAGCACAAAACAGGCACCACTCTCTTTTTTAATTAAATAATTTTCATTTTCACCGGCCAGTCTGGAAATTTCACCTGAAAAACCATATTCTATTTCCATCAATTTTGTAATGGTTTC
>JAQICW010000573.1 GCA_027858355.1 Desulfobacula sp. | reverse complement strand
ATAGCGAGGGGGTCAGGTCTCAACATCTAACATCGTCCAATATAACTTCCAGCATGCTTATCACCTTCTTTAGTTGCTGGTCTTCTTTGGCTTTCAAGGTCAACCTCCGGCTTGTCTGCGATACCGCTGTATCGCTTATTCCGAAACATTCGCCAATTTCTTTGAGTTTGGCTCCGCTATACTTCCCTTCCCTTCCGGCAGAAAAAGATACTTACCTTTCTTGTAAAATTTCCATTTTGGCCCAACTCCTCTTTAACAATACAGATGATCTCATCTATCGAAAGCCTGGATATCAGCATCTTCACAGCAGGGACATTACTGTCTGTGCCTCTCGCACCCAGATACTTTCTCGAAACTCCCCGCACAAACTCTTCGCTCCCCAGTATGGTCGAAGCAATTGTTGCATCCAAGGGACTGATATATTTTTTCATTACTTTCGTTTCCAGAATTACAGTAGCCCCATAAGTATAGCTCCGCCCTTTCGGTTACATTGTGGATTGGCATGTAACAGGTTAAGATGACAAATTAAATTTTTACAAACAAACTTTGATGGTCCTGTAAAAAGTCAGGCCTCAAAAAGTACTCTAACTTTGTCCTCCCACTAATTTTTGGGGAAGGCTTCAAAAAATATCTTCTGGCAGAAGATATTTTGCCTGATGTTGCTCTTTAGCAAGCTAAATTGCAGGGCTTTTGTTCAATATGCCCATTTTAGTACCTCTTTATGCATAATTTAACGCCTTTCGGACGGCAGTTGCCCTAAAAATATTTACTCCGATGGCTTTTAGGATTGCAGCGAACCTAACCGATTTGAATCCTCGAACTCGGAGCCGCTTGACCCCGGTTCGTCTGTCGTATTCTGACATGGTGGCCTCGACACCGGCTCGCCAGCGATAGCGATCTTTGAACTCATCGGTTTGTTCATCAGCTCTTCGCTTTGCCAATCTTGCTGACTTTTTGGTGTAACGAAGATAATAATAACTCTTGCCTTGTTTAACAGGGCAATCTTCTACCAAGGGACAGTTAGAACATGTATCCAGACTGAACCCCTGGGTAATTCTCTCTTCTTTATTCTTTCTGAAAATGGGTGCATGGCCCTGGGGACATTTTCCAACTTGACCATTAGCCGAAAACTCAAAATCGGAAAGAGTCATCCCTTCGTTTTTTGTCTTACCCATGGTTGGAGAAACAAGATCGATTCCCTCCAACTTTGAAGATTCACTGTTTTCATCGCTACCATACAGGGAATCGGCCTGAAGCTCATGGGGACTAAGACCTCGCTCCTTGACAGACTCAATAGCGGGGACAAGGGCATGGGCATCACTCTGACTTGCCTTCTCTACGCTGACATGTGTAATAAGGTTGAGGGTTTTATCCTTAGCATCCCTGTCGTCCGTGTCGGTATAGGTTTCCATAACCTGGACCTGATATCCTTGACCCTTATGGCCACTATATGTTGCATCGGGATCTGAAGGGTTTTGGAGTGAATCGGCTGGTATTTCTTTCGGCTTTTTTATTTTAACTTTTTGGCCCCCATCAGTCTCCTCAAGATTGCATTGTTCTTCTAAAACACGCTTAAGCTGTTTATAGCTGTACATGACGACTACTTCGGGACAGCCCTTGAATTGTTCAATCAGGTCAAAAAGATCATTGCTGACATTGGAAAGGGTCTTCGGAGAATCTGAGGGTTTAACAAGGGAAAAACACGCCAGTGATTTTTCCAAAAGGTATCTCTCCACCACTTTGACGTCTATGTCTTCAAACTGATCCGGATATTTACGTTTCAGGTTCACAAAAAACTTGTTGATACTTGTAGAGAAAATGCTAATTCGTCCCAGGCGGCGCATGTTGGATTTAATGTGAACTGAATCAATTCTCTGCTTGTCGGTGTTGACGTTAAAGGCTTTTGCCAATTTTGCGGTGATATTTTTAAAAAGAACAGAATCCAATTTCTTTTCAATCAGGAGCTGTCGAAAGTTCCACAAGGTCTTCAGGCTCACATACTTGGCTGAATCCGACTCATCGGTAATGTTCAATGCGTAATGCCACTGGATGTTAAATGCCAACTGAGAAATCGTTTCTTCATCAGTCAAGTCATGAGTCTGCTGTAGCACCAACACGCCAAGCATGGTGTATAGTTCCTTGGTCGGACGACCTTCAGTTCTTGAAAAACTTGGGATGATCTCCTTGATCGGAAGATCACGTAGTATTTCTTTTTGAAAAAGCCCTGCCCAGGATTGATCAAGCATATCTCGTCTCTTAGGACTCAAATAATCCCAAGGATCGAAAAGTTGGAGCTGATTGTGGTCATTTAAACGGATCATGCAATTCGCCTTTAAGTTGTTGATAATATAGGCTATATATACAATATCCTGTGATAAAAAGCAAGAAGATTTTTAAAAAATATCTCATAAATTCAATAACTTATATTTTTAGACTTTTTACGAGTCCATCAAAGTTGAACGTTAAAAAAAAATACAATCAGGAATTATGAATTTATTCTCAGCAGATTTCAAAAACATTTCGGGGAGATTGAATTATCTTCCATTACCTCCGATAATATTTTGGAATTCATGACTAAAGTCTCTGTAAACACAAAACAAAACACCAAAAAATTAAGATTCACACTTCTTGCCGCCATTTTAAATTACATTAAAAATTCTATTGATCCAAATTTCAAAAATCCATGTGACAATCAAGCACTGAAAAGGCTTTTTAGAGCTGGGAAAAACATCCAGTTTAAAATACTTGAAAAGGATATTGTAGATGAAATTATTTTCAGAACCCAAAATCAAAGAAATAGAATTATGCTTGAACTCATGGCTCGTGGTTGTATGAGAATTGGAGAAGTTTTGAATCTGACTCCATTGGATATTGATGCTCGCAAGGTTATTGTTCAAGATCCCAAAAGTGGTAAAGATTTTGAAACGGTTTTTTTACCACAAAAAGTGATTGATCGGATGAAAAAATACATTCAGGATAATGGGATTGAAACTGACT
>JAQICW010000545.1 GCA_027858355.1 Desulfobacula sp. | reverse complement strand
ACGCCATTTAGTAACCAGTCAGATCGACCTGATCATGCCCGTACCCATGCACAAAAAGAAATTAAGAGAAAGGGGGTTTAACCAGGCATTTCTTCTGATCCGAAACTTTGTGAGGCTCTATCAACAGATTTTTGAGGAACCACCTTCATGGAAAATTGATACGATTTCACTTGCCAGGATTAAAATGACACAACCCCAGACAGGCTTTGATATTGATCAAAGGAAGGCCAATCTGAAAAATGCATTTAAAGTTATCAATCAGAAGGCAATTGATAATAAACACATTCTCTTGATAGATGATGTATTTACTACCGGCTCAACCTGCAATGAAGCGGCCAGGGTATTATTGAAATATGGGGCAAAAAAAGTTGATGCCCTGGTTCTGGCCAGAGCCTGAAACACAGAGCCATGGATAAATTACCATTTAGGGAATTTGGCAGTGTCGCCATTTTCCCTAAATGGTAATGAACTATTGTCTGATCTATCCCCAATCTCTTTGCTATCCTGTCCTGGGAGTGCCAAGACGGTTCATTCTGCACAAGATTCAATCTTGCCGCACCCGTAAAAAAGATGCAAATTTGGGTATCCCGTTTTTGGTAAAACCATAGTACTTGAAGGTAACAATTGTTCCTATGGACGGAGGATTTTTCCTGTGTTGGTCTGTAAAGCCTGTGCCCAGCTTAAAAACTATCTCATTTTCAAGCTGTAAGGTAAGAGATCCCATCATGGTTTCATATTTCCCTTTTCCCTTGTTTAAACCAATGACCACGCCTTCCATATCCCAAAATTTTTTTACTTTCAGGACATGGGCACTTCGGCCTGTATGGTAAGGCATTTCAGGGTCTTTTACGACCACGCCTTCCCCTCCTTTTGATTGCACCTCATCCAAAAAAAGATCAAGATCTGATTTATCTTTGACCCTTATCTGGGGAATAATTCTTATATGAGTATTCTTGTGGGTTTCAAACCATGATCTTGCCTTGTTGAGTCGTGGAAGAAAACCGCCTTTTTCATTTGGAACCTCAAAAATATTATAGGTGATTTTCTCCCAGCCATTTCCCGGATTTTTATCAAGGACCGTTGACTGGATAAATTCAAAATCACCCCTTTTGCTCCAGAGTTCACCATCAAGTTCAAAAGGAGGAAAATTTTTAATAAACCATGACGGCGGATTTAGAGGCAATCCCTTTCGGGTAAGCAATTTTTTTCCATTCCAGTAACCCCGGATACCATCAAGTTGTTCACTCATCACCCATCCTGTTATTTCTTCTTCACTGGTGTAAACTTTTGGTTTTTGTAAAGATAAATCCCCGGCAAACAGGGCTTGCCCGAAACTCAATAACAAGAATAATACAGATACTATTGTATATTTAAATCTTTGACAGGGAACCATTCCATCTCCTTGGTTACGACACTGAATATTATTTCTACTTTCTAAAGTATCAACGGGGCGGTTGTCAATAAAAAGAAGGGCAACAAATGGGTTGGACTAGCAAGGCCCAATATATGGGGGAACAAAGATTTAGTGATTTACCAGAGCAGTTTTAAGTGATATAGAATTAAAATAACATTTTGAATGGAGACTTGAATGGTAGTATCAAGAAGAGACTTTCTTAAGATGGGAGGAGCAGCCGTTGTCGCCGGCACTGTTGTTGGGGTGTCACCCAATGAGGCTGCTGCTAATCAACGCGAAAATCGCTTAAAGGGCGCAACGGTTACAATGACCATCTGTCCTTACTGTGCAGTTGGTTGCGGTATGCTTGTCTATTCCAGGGACAACAAAGTAATCAGTATCGAGGGAGACCCGGATCACCCGATTAATCAAGGTAACTTATGTTCAAAAGGTGCTTCACTGATGCAAATGGCCGACAACCCCACACGGGTTATAAAGCCTATGTATAGAGCTCCCGGCGCCAGGGATTGGGAAGAGGTTGAATGGGACTGGGCCATAAAGGAAATTGCCAAAAAAATAAAAAAAACCCGGGACAAAAGCTTTGTTACCAGAAATGAAAAGGGCCAGGAAGTCAACCGTTGCGATACAATTGCCAGTGTGGGCTCGGCCGCGCTTGACAACGAGGAGTGTTATATTTATCAGAAGTGGTTGCGGTCTCTGGGCCTGATCTACATTGAACACCAGGCCCGAATCTGACATTCCAACAGTTGCGGCTCTGGCAGAGTCGTTCGGTCGCGGTGCAATGACAAACCACTGGATAGATATTAAGAATTCTGATGTTATCCTTATCATGGGCAGTAATGCGGCTGAAAATCATCCCATTTCCTTTCGCTATGTAAATGAGGCACAAGCAAAAGGTGCTACCCTGATAAGTGTTGATCCCCGTTTTACCAGAACGTCATCCAAGGCGGATATATACGCGCCATTACGTTCCGGCTCGGATATTCCGTTTATCGGCGGCCTGATCAATTACATCCTCCAAAACGAGTTGTACCATGAAGACTATGTTCGCCTCTACACCAATGGTCCTTTTATTTTAAACCATACATTCCAGATGCCCGGCGAACTTGACGGGATTTTTTCCGGCTATGATTCGGAAAAAAGAAAGTATGATAAAAAAACCTGGGCCTTTGCCATGGATGCCGATGGTGTAGTGGTCAAAGATGAAAAGATGCGTGACCCGCGCTCTGTTCTCCAGTTTCTTAAAAAACATTATTCCCGCTACGATCTTGAAACGGTGTCAAACATCACGGGTACACAAAAAGAGCTGTTAAATAAAATATATGAAATTTATGCCGCAACAGGAAAACCCGATAAAGTGGCCACCATCATGTATGCAATGGGATGGACTCAGCATACGGTCGGTACCCAGAACATCAGAGCCATGGCTATTGTGCAATTGCTTTTGGGCAACATCGGCCGGGCCGGTGGCGGGGTTAATGCATTGCGGGGTGAGAGCAATGTCCAGGGCTCCACAGACCATTGCCTGCTGTTCCACATTCTGCCCGGCTATCTGAAAACGCCCACGGCTTCCTTGCCGACCCTCAAGGCTTATAACCATCAATACACCCCGAAAACAAAGGAACCCAACAGTGCCAACTGGTGGGGGAACTACCCAAAGTATTCCACCAGCCTTCTGACCGCGCACTATGGTCAAAACGCCACCAGGGAAAATGACTTTGGCTATTCATGGCTCCCCAAACTTGATGATGGCCAGAACGCCAGCTGGTTGATGATCTTCCATGAGATGCTTCAGGGCAAATTCAATGGTTTTTTTGCCTGGGGCCAGAACCCGGCATGTTCCGGAGCCAATGCCAACAAAACAAGAAAGGCGCTTGCCAGGCTTGACTGGATGGTCAATGTCAATCTTTTTGACAATGAGACGGGTTCGTTCTGGAAGGGGCCGGGCATGAAGCCCGAAGAGGTCATGACAGAGGTCTTTTTTCTGCCCTGCGCCGCCTCCTTTGAAAAAGAGGGCTCCATTACCAATTCCGGCCGCTGGGGCCAATGGCGTTATAAAGCAGTTGAGCCTTTAGGGGAGTCCAGGCCGGATGCCCAAATCATTAGCGATCTTTTCTTTGAGGTTAAAAAACTCTATGAAAACGGAAAAGGCGTGTTTCCTGATCCTGTCACCAAACTTGCCTGGGATTACGGAGAAAAGGATGCCCAGGGCAGGGTCATCCATGTGGATACCCATGCCATCGCCAAAGAGATCAATGGTTATTTTCTCAAAGATACCCATGTAAAAGGAAAATTCTTCAAAAAAGGAACTCTGGTGCCAAGCTTTGCTTACCTTGGCGATGATGGTTCAACCGCTTCGGGTAATTGGCTCTATTGCAACTCATATACGGAGAAAGGTAATATGATGGCCAGACGTTCCCAGAAAGATTCTTCCGGCATTGGTCTCTATCCCGAATGGTCCTGGTGCTGGCCCGTGAACCGGAGAATCATCTACAATCGTGCCTCTGTTGACGAGTTCGGCAACCCATGGGACCCCAAACGTGCAGTTATCAAGTGGGATGGTAAAAAATGGGTGGGCGATGTGCCGGACGGTGGGTGGCCGCCCCTGAAAAATCCGAATGGATCAGACAATCCTAAAAGCAAAAAGGCTTTCATTATGAAGCCCGACGGCGTGGCACATATATTTGGCCCGGGTCTTTCAGACGGACCTTTTCCTGAGCATTACGAGCCATTGGAATCTCCGGTTAAGGAGAACCCGCTCAACACGAATCACCGGGTGAACCCTGTTGTGAAGATGCTTAACGAGGACCCTAACTCTTCAGATGATGCATTTGCCTCCTGTGATCCACGCTACCCCTTTGTGGCCACCACCTATCGGGTTGCCGAACACTGGCAGACCGGTGTCATGACTCGACACACCCCTTGGCTCCAGGAGATGATGCCACAAATCTTTATTGAAATGAGTAAGGAAATGGCCGCTGAAAAAGGTATCAAAAACGCAGATGTCGTAAGAGTATCTTCAGCCCGGGGCAGTATCTGGGCCATTGCAGTCGTCACTATACGTTTCCAACCATTTACAATTATGGGCAAAAAAGTCCATCAGGTCGGCCTGCCATGGTGTTTTGGCTGGCAGTACCCGGAAGACGGAAGCGGCGGGGACAGCGCCAATATCCTTACCCCGTCCATTGGCGATGCAAACACCATGATTCCTGAAACCAAGGCGTTCATGGTTAACGTTGAAAAGACTTAGGAGGGTGGCATGGAAAAAGGTGTGTTAGTAGATTTGACCCTTTGCATTGGATGCCGTGGTTGCCAGGTCGCCTGTAAGGAATGGAATGAAAGAAAGGCTACACGAACATACTTTACAGGTGATTTCACCAACCCTGCACAATTAAGTTCTGATTGCTTTACCAACATCCAATTTATTGAAACAAAAAAACAGGGCAGGCCTGCCTGGAATTTTGTCAAAAACCAGTGCCTCCATTGTAAGAGCCCTGCATGCGTATCAGCCTGCCCGGTCAATGCCTTGACCAAGTCGATGAAAGGCCCGGTGATGTACAATTTCGACAAATGCATCGGCTGCCGCTACTGCATGCTTGCCTGCCCCTTTGACATACCCAAATATGAATGGGAATCCACAAATCCATGGATGCAAAAATGCAGTTTCTGTTCTGAAAGGATTGAAGAAGGGCTGTTGCCCGCCTGCATTAAAACCTGCCCCACGGGAACCCTGTACTTTGATGATTATGACAAGATTGTTGCCGAGGCCAAAATAAGAATTATGGATGAACCGAACAAATATTTGAACCATATCTATGGCCTGACCGAAGCTGGCGGCACAAACTGGATATATCTTTCTGATATTCCTTTTAAACAGCTCGGGTTCAAGGAGAATATCAAGGCTGTTCCCTTGCCTGATATTACATGGCCTGTCCTCTCCACTATTCCAGGCAAAATTGCAGGTATAGCAGCTTTGCTGTCGGCCATTGCTTATTTTAGGACCAGGGGGGCACAAGAGGAGGACACCCAATGAGTGCACAACGAAAAAACATATCAATGATGTCAAAAGGTGGTTTCGCAGCAGTATTGTTCATGGCCGCTCTGGTTATTGCCGGTTTTTACCGCTTTACAAATGGTTTAGGGGCTGCAACCAACTTAAGTGATGATACTCCCTGGGGCTTGTGGATCGGCATTGATGTCCTGGCAGGTGTTGCCTTGGCAGCCGGAGGCTTTGCCATTGCAGGCGCAGTTTACATCTTTAAGATGGAAAAATACAAACCCATTACCAGAGCAGCAGTGCTCACAGCATTTATCGGTTATATAATCGTCTCTGTCAGCATCTTCTTTGACCTTGGCAAACCGCAAGCCATATGGCACCTTTTGTTTCTATGGAACCCCCGGTCTATCATGTTTGAGGTTGTATGGTGTGTTATCATCTACACCAGCGTACTGGCCCTGGAATTTGCAGGCCCTTTCCTTGAAAGCGTGGGTGCCAAAGGTGCGGCCCAGGTCATGACAAGCCGAAAAGTAATGGTTCCCCTGGCGATTGCCGCCATCACCCTGTCTTTCTTGCACCAGTCATCCCTGGGCGCATTGTTTCTTTTGATGCCATCCAAACTGAGCCACCTGTGGTGGACCACCATGCTGCCCTACAATTTTTTTATCTCTGCTATTGCCGCAGGTCTTGCCATGGTAAGTTTTGAATACATCGTTGCATCGGCCGTTTTTCATCATCCCTGTGACATGAGTATTCTTCGTGGCCTTGCCAAAGGAACGGCTATTGTCTTGCTCGTTTATTTTATTTTGCGCATGGGAGATTTGACGGTCAAAGGTAACCTTGACCTGATGTTCGTTAACGGTCTTGCCGGTAAACTTTTTATGATTGAGATGGTTGCTCTGGTTCTTTTACCAATGATTATACTATTCAAAAATGCCGGTTCTGCAACCAGTGTCGGAGGCATATTGTTTCCCCAGGTTTTTGTCCTCCTGGGCGTTGTCATGAATCGACTCGACATCCTTTTTCTTGTCCAATACCAGCAAGGAGTATCATACTATCCTTCTGTTATCGAATGGGTTATTACGTCAGGGCTCATTGCAACCATTGTTTTTGTGTATCGGTTTATAGTAATTAAGTTGCCGATCTCTGATCCCGCAAATAACGAAAACCAGGTTTAAGGAAAAGAATGTAACATTCACCATTTTTTATAAGTTCTCTTTAAAAATAATATGTAAATCGCACATAGGCATTTGGAGCAGCATTGGTATAATAATTTGTGCCCGGAATCAAAAAACCGCCATATTCACTTGTTTTTTTCCCATAAAATATACTTGCACCAAAATGCAGATTTGAATTCTGTGTCACACTAAAGATTGCCCTGGGTTGGATTATACCAGATGGATCCCTGACATTGTTGATGACACTTAAATAAATATTAAATAAAGGATGGAGTTCCATCTGGATCTGACCGCTTAAATAATTCTTCCCAAGGGCAAACAATTCCCCTCTGTCAATTCTTTCCACAGTGTCAGGATCGATCATGGCATCTGTATAATTA
>JAQICW010000500.1 GCA_027858355.1 Desulfobacula sp. | reverse complement strand
ACGAGTGGAACGGGTATTGCCAGACACAGTGACCTACGTATTAAAACAAAATATTATGTTGCCAGTTTTTTTAAGAATTTTTAAAATACGTCCTAACCCATTGAATTTAAAGACAATATTGATTTACACAGACTGAATCAAAATCCATTTAAAAATCAGGTAGTTACGGTCGCTCGCAACATAACTCCAATATAGTTGAATGAGATTTTGAGGAATTTGAATTTGCATTTTTCTATATAAATGATTTTCAAATCGGAGACATATAAAAATCATCCATACTACATCTGGTATTCTGTTGAAATTTTAAAAAGTCAGGGCTGGTGAAAGAAATACTCGGTATTTTTTGGAGTTTTGACTCCTGACACATAATACCATTGTGGCGTTGGACTTTGATTAATCATATTAAGCTAATTGATTTTTTATTTCGATTGAATTGCAATTGCTGGGTTAGGAGAATAGTTTTTAAAAAATGTTTGCATCTTTCTAATTGTTCCAATACCATGAAAAATAATTTTAATTTTTGGAGAACCATTATGAAACATCGTATCATATTATACACAGTAATATTATTTTTAATTCTTCTGTCAAACTTGAGCGCCGGAACGAATTTTATAGGGTGGTATGCTGGGGATTGGGATGCTTACTATCAGAATTCTGGTGCTACGGCGGTTATTCAAACTCAGGATAATGGATTTGCTGTTGTCGGTAATACCAACTCATGTCAAAATAGTCCCTATTGCACAATGGGCTATGTTGCAAAAATAAATTCAAGCGGATCAGTAGAGTGGTCAACCGTCATAGGTAGTGAAGAGTTTGATGTTTCTACTTACATGGCTCATTTAGCTGAGACCAATGACGGAGGAGTTGCTGTGGTTGGGCGTACTGAAGCTGGTGGGATTGGGAGTCTTGATATGGTTATTATCAAATATAATTCTCAAGGACGAATTTTGTGGCAGAGAGTATATGGGCATTCGTCACTGGCCCAGTATCCATACCGGATATATGACAATAATGATGGCACAATAACTGTGATGGCAGAAATTGTCAAACCAGGATGCCATGAGTGTCCGATCGAGGGTTCTCCAATCTTTTGTACTACATCCACTTTCACCAAGGTGGTAATAAACAGTCAGACAGGAGCTATTGTTGAAGAAATAAACTTGAACAATAGCAAAAAGGGATACAAGGTTTCAACAGGTTTAATAACACTGCCTGAAGCTGTTGATACTGGTAGAGCAGGTAGGTCGCTCAATATTATGAAATTTAGCACTACTGGTTTCGTAGAGTGGAGCAAGGTATACTGGGCAAAAGATAGCGAAGGTGGACACGTAAACTTATCGAATTTTTTGTTAGCAGAAATTAGTGACGGATACTTGGTTAATGCCAACGGTTACGATTCCATAGCAAAAGAGTCTCTGCTGTACCAATTTAAAATAAATTTTCAAGGTGAACTCCAATGGATGAAAGCCATAAAAGTATATGAAGGAAAATCTCATAACCCGAATGATGTTGTAGCTACTTCAGATGGATATGCCTATGTTTCATTATCCAATGGTTACAGCACTGTTGAAAATACAATTGTAAAAACGAACACATCTAACGGTAGCATTGTATGGGCGAAACAATTTGGTACCAAAGAACAGCTAATCACTTCTATTGCACCTAGTAGCAGTGGGTTTGTGGCTGCAGGAACAGCCCAGCGTTTGCAATTAATTTCTTTTGATAACAATGGTGAATTAGGAAATGACTGTGAGTCATTCAATATTTTGAGCGTTAATGCAACCGCCTCTGATGCTGATTATTTTGTAGACCCTGGCGCTGGTCCGCGCTATTGTTTAGATTATGACCTCACATCTGCTGTGTCTAATCTGGTGTATGCTTCCAATACCTTCACACAAAAGGATGTGTGCACCGGAATTTCAGGAGAAGGCAATAAGCCGTTAGCAGTCACCTTGGTCAGTCCTAACAATGCAGTTTCAAATCCTGTTAGTTTTACATGGAATGCAGATTCAGCTTCAACCTGGTACAAGTTTTGGGTAGGAACCCCCAGCGGCAGTAAGGTATTTGCCCAATGGTATGACGCAGCTGAAATTTGTTCGGGGGGTAACTGTTCAGTCTCGCCTGAATTAGAATTGGCAGGTAGTGATTATGAGTGGTATGTCAAATCTTGGAATGGCCATGGCAGGATTTGGAGTGATGGGATGGCCTTCACTATTCAAAATACTGGAACACCACCATCAAAAATCACACATACATCTCCATCAGAAGCCACACAAGACTCAACACCAACATACACTTGGGCTAAAGATTCGGATACCACCTATTATAAATTATGGGTGGGTTATCCAAATGGGGATAAAGTATTTTCAAAATGGTATGCTGCTGGTGAAATTTGTTATGGTAGCTCTTGCTCTGTTACACCTGATGCCGATTTAACCAATGGAAATTATGAGTGGTATGTCAAATCCTGGAACGCTGATGGGAGAGTTTGGAGCGATGGAATGGGTTTTACGATAACTGGTGGAGGTGTTCCAACTCCTGGTGAGACCTGTGGCTCTGGATATGTTTATGATTGTGTAGGAAACTGTGTGGATGTATCTCAAACTGATATTGGCGATGGCTATTGTGATGATGGCACTTATGGTTATGTTTTAACATGCTCCGCTTTTAATAACGATGGTGGAGACTGCGAAGATGGAAGTCCTGGCGAGTCCTGTGGTTCTGGATTAGTTTATGATTGTACAGGAAACTGTGTGGATACTAATACCGCTAACGATTATATAGGTGATGGCGATTGTGATGATGGCACTTATGGTTATGTTTTAACATGCTCCGCTTTTAATAACGATGGTGGAGACTGCGAATAGGGATTAAACACCTACTACCGAGATGGTGATGGTTATAGTAACCCAAACAATTCAATAGAATCAGCGCCTCAACCATCTGGCTATGTAACAAATAACACTGATTGTGATGATAGTTACAGCAGTATTCATCCTGGAGCAGCTGAAATCAGAGGTAATGGTATTGATCAGGACTGTGACGGAGAAGTAGAAAATGTAATTCAACAATCCAATAGAACTTGCGGAGCATACGTAGCTCCTGGGGTATGGAAAGAATTTGACTGTTACAACTTGGCTGCTATTGGCAAAACCACCAATGATGATCCCCTTACGCCATCCTGGCGTTTGATCGGCGGATACTGGCAGTGGGGCAGGAAAGGCCCTTCCTCCAGCCAGTGGTATGATACCAATACCTCAAATTTTGTCCACGGTCCAACCGGTTCTGGATCAAGTGAAACCAACGACGGTTCCATCATCGGATGGGATAGTTCTTATGCTCCTGATGGTGCATGGTTGGATTCTTATAAACTTCTAATGATCCATGCCCCTCAGGATGTCGGTGCCCACTGAGAGACAGTGGGATGGGGTAGTAGAGAATAACAATCAAAGCACAGTGGGAACCTGGGGTAGCAGTGCAACCAATTACAGCTACGCTTGATTTTTCGGTGCGTTGTGTCGCAGAATAATTCGACTATTCGTCTATTTATAAACCCTTTTTTACTACCTCGTCTCAGGGTGTACTGGAATTTTAAAGGCTCAGTCCATGTAAGATATGCTAACCCCCATATATGAGCCTGTTGATTTAATGGGGATATCAAAAATGAATAATTAAGGACGATTTTTGTGGAGATCGGTGGAAAAAGTGAAATTTTAATTTTCTATCGCTCCAAAAGGCCATATGCATCAATTTTTTAGCCTCATTTAAGTTTTTTTTGGAACTTTCCCTCTATTAACTTACTATTCCTTTCATATCGAGCTGATTTTGGGCGCAATCATCCATCGTTTTTTCCAAATACCGTTTTACATTGCAAGCTAGTGCTGCAAATATTATTTGCAGCCTTGATCTTTTTTCTGTTCGATGCCGTGATTTCCGAGCACCATGTTTATTGGCTACCTCATTCACCAAACTTTCAGCACCAGCACGAATACCACATTTTTTCCGGTATTCAGAATTTCCCATATATTTTTGATGCCGTTCAGCACCAGCGTATTGTGCCTCACCGACCGTCAAAGTCGAAACTCTCGCTCCAATCTTGACCGGACAACGATCGTTAAGAAGGCATTCTTTACACTTCCCGTTATCAAAATGAACTAATAATTGATTGGTTTTCTCGCTTCTTGCCTGGTCTAAAGGAGATTCATTACTAGGACATGAAATAATGATTAACTCTTTGGTATCATCTTCTATTTTAACCTTAAAGTCTGCAACATCAAGTGGGCGGTCTTCTTTTGCAAACCCTTCTATGCTTTGTGAACGTCCAGCTGATGGGCCTTCAAGCTTAATTCCTTTTTCGGCAGCTTCCAAAATAGATTTTCCATTTACAAAACCTGCATCTCCATAAAAGACATCGGGTTTAAATCCATTCTCATCTAAACGGTCTTCAATTTGATCTATTTCAACTGCATCAGAATGTCCGGCGGCCTCCAAACTAACATCCGTTAAATATTGGACATCATTATCAGGATCACAAGTCTCTGTGAGAAATCCTTTATGACCAGTAACTGTCTGAGCTCTTTTCCTTGTATATTGAGCATCAGTATTATGGGGAGTTGAAATAATCTGTTTTCCCTTTCCGTCAGGTTTCTCTTTGATTTCTATTTCTACAAAATTATCAGAATTTACCTGCTTTTTATCGACTTCTACTATACTGCACTGCTGATCGAAAACCTGCACCAGTATTTGAAATGATTTATAGTGCTTTACCTGAGAATGATTTTCAAAGGCGCTTTTGATATAATACATGTCCTCGGCCATCTCTTGAATTTTTCTACTCGCCTTCTCTTTGTCTTTTTCTGTTAAATCAAAGTTATCCTTAAGATAATCACGGGAGAGATCTTCATGAATGTTATCATAAAGGCCTGGTTTTTGTTTACGAAGGTTTTGAAGGAAACCTCGGTTGGTTTCTTTAAAAAGACCATACCGAGAGAGTTTGGCAAGCCAACCATGCATAAAAAATGAATCCACTCTTTGTTGCCTTGTTGAAACATTGCATTCTAAGATAAACATGGCAGTCAGTTCTTTGAATAGTGCATAAGCAACATCATCTTCTGCTATACGATTGTAAAATTTATACAGCGTTGTATGATCTATGCTGTTCATGTCACATGCAGTTTGAGTTGCATTCATCCAATCAAGCCTTCTTTGAAAATGATATTCTGCTTCTCTCCAAGTTAATCGTTCCATATTCATAAAAATTAAAAGAGATACTTGCAGCTTGATGGATTTGTTCGGTGCACCCCAATACTCGCAATATAAATGTTTGAATTTAGTTTCATCAATTTTAGGGTAAATCTTTTCTCTAAATATATAAGACCAGTCATTTTCAGGTAAAATTCCGGGGAAGATCATCGAAGGGCTAAAAAGACTTAATTGGGGACTTGTTTTCTGAAACATGTGTTTTCCTGTAAAATTCAATTTTTAAATATATATCAGCTACTTATATATATTACCTTCCAGATAAAAAGTCAAACGAAATATCAATTTTTTCTATATTTTCAGCAGGTTGAATCAATTTTTACAAACTAATCAAAAATCGCCCTTAAATCAACAGACTCATGAATCATGGGATTGGAAAATAGAAAAATATCTTCAGGCAAGATGAATCAGAACGACAATGATTATTATTATGAGAAATTTTGTCCTACCCCTCGGAAAAAAGAACGAATAAATACCAGGGACACCCAACAAATCAAGGGTTAAATCTTGCATTATGAAGAAAATGTGATTAAAATATCGGCATGGAAACAAAGGATCAAAATGAAAATCATCCGGCAGTAGATAAAATAGATGATAAACTTTTCCGGGATGTATATGGCAGGCCGGGTAATGCTGTCGGATTTTTAAGAAATTTTCTGCCGCCAAATATTTTAGAGGCGCTTGATCTTGACTTTTTGTCCGTTGATAAAAAAAGTTATCTCAGCGAGGAATACAGGGAACACTACACCGACCTTGTGGTAAAAACCAGATTCAAAGGGAACGCTGAAGAACCTGTTTTTGTTTACTTTCTACTGGAGCACAAGAGTTATATTCCTGTCCGCCCGGCATTTCAACTGTTACGGTATATGGTTGAACAGTGGTATGACCTGGAAAAGCAAGGTGCCTTGGGCAGCAAACTACCGCCTATATTCCCTATTCTAGTGTACCACGGAGAAAAAGGCTGGACACACGGAGTTCACTTCCATGACATTGTGAACATCCCCCATGATGATATGAAGCCTTATATCCCTAATTTTCAATACTTTTTAAGCGATGCCGTCACAGAGGATGAAGACAGGTATAATACGTCTGTCGTTATCAAGTGCTGGTTTATGATGGTAAAATATATAAAAGATCCGGGAATGCGGGAGAAACTATTCGAGATTGTAAAACTACTCCATGACTTTCTTGATCAGGATGAAGCGATCGAATATATGGATATTTTTTTTAAATATCTGGCAAATACCGACAACAGCATCACGAAAACAGATGCTGTAGAAGCAGTTGAAACAATTTTTCAAGGTAGAGGTGTTGATATGGTTAAAGGATGGGCAAAAGAATATGTGGATGAAGGCAGAAACGAAGGGATGCTCTTTGAAGCAAGGGAGATGCTTTTAGAGGCACTGGATACAAAATTCAGCAGCAATGTCCCGGCAGACATCCACGCACAAATACAGGCTTTGAATAATAGGCTCTTGCTGAAAAGACTGCATAGGTCCGCCATTCAAAGC
>JAQICW010000623.1 GCA_027858355.1 Desulfobacula sp. | reverse complement strand
CCAGGCTGCCCTTGAAACCATTGAAAAAAAATACGTTTTAGGGTATCACAAAGCGGCTAAAATGGCGGAGATAAGCCTTTGGGCTCAAATATGGGGGGTTACAGATATACCACCTGCTGTCATCTCAAAACTATTTATTAAACCCTTCAGCAATCTTCAGACGGCCCTTGACCAGGCTCTTGAAGAAAAAAACAGAGACTCAAGCATCCTGTTTCTCATGGATGGCGGGCTTACCGTTCCTTTAATCAAATAACTTTTCTTATGTTTTTTATGTTTTTTATGTATAGAATTTTATCTTAAAAGGTTTTCTGCAGCGTTTATTCTTCAGCCAGTTCAAACTCCCAGTTCATTAAAGGTATATGCTGCTGGGCGCCGTATATATCACTATCACCATGTCCTCCGGAAACAATCGGCCTGTTAATGGTTATTTTGAGTGCATCAGCAGGCTCAAAGAATATAACCGACTGAACATCAGCCACATCGATCCCATAAAGTTCTGCTGCTTTTTCTTTTGACATTAACCCTGCTGCTCTGAACTTTTCAAAACAAATTTTGTCTTTAAACAAAATATCCATGGTCAGCAGATAAGGCCCTGCATTTTTACTGCGTATTACACTGGCCAGTTCAGTCAATGTCATTTCTGCCTCCAATAATGTTTTCACAGATCAATGGAAAAAGCTCGTCTCCTGAAGTTTCCATAAGATGATAGATGGAAAAGCGGTAAACTTCTCCGGCAGATATATCTGAAGGAGAAAAGGGAAAAGCAAGGTTTCCGGCTGTTGCCATTCTGCCTTCATAGCCGTAATGCAGAAGAGTTGAACGGAACAAACTGCAGATGGTATCTGCTTCTTTCTGGGTGTCTCCCAAAGCTTCAATCAAAAGGCCAAGCTCATGCCCCTTTGTTTTTTCAGGCTCCAATGATCCCATGACGCCTCTGGCACCATAAACAATCAAATGCAGCCTATTTTCAATATCCATGTCTTGGAAAAAAGATTGAACTCTTTTTTTTACCTTATCCAGTACGTCATCAATAATATCTATGAGTATAGGATCTCTTGTTCCGGCAATTGAGATGGTTCGAAATCCCGCCAGTGATGCACCTTCTAATTTTATAGTGGGCTTCTCAGATGGTTCAAACAGGGTTCCCTTAACTTTTACCATCCCATCTTCAAGTTCAGTAAAGCTGCAATGCTCTAAATTCAAGCTTCCTCCGGGTCCATGGAGATGATAGGGGTCGGCTTTTTCATAAAGAGAGTGGGCGGCAACTGAAATCTTGGTGAATTTTCTTTCCAAACTCAGCGGTTTAAGAACAAAACAGTCTTCTTCAAGAATACCCAGAGCACAATCCGATCCTGACCCCGGGCTTGCTGCAATAGCTGCACATTCCAGAATTTTTCCCATGTGAAGGGCAAGTCCCTTATCAAAACCTCTCATCACGGCCAGAGCCGCAAAGGCAGAAGGATCATATGCCCTGCCGGCTATAATAACCTCACATCCTTGTTCGTGGGCTTTTATGAACGGCTCAATGCCCATCTGGGCAACGATATGGGTGGATTGATCAACAGCATCTTCTGTCAGAGGGACATAATGATCAAGGGGGAAAATACGATTGTCTTTTAAGGCATTTTTAACAGTTCCAGGAGAGATATCCCCTGGTATCAATCCCATTTTAAACGAAAAATTGTGCTCCGTCGCGATCTCACGAACAATCTTGGCACACCATTTAAGATGAGGTTTTGCACCACATCCACCGGAAGTTCCCACCACAACTGGAATCCTTGCTTTCAAGCCTGCCTCTATCATGATGGCAAGATCTCTTTTAACCCCCTCTTTGTTTGTGAAAGATTTTCCTGATCCAAGATAATGGGGACCTGGATCTGTTGACCCACCATCAACAGCAATTAGATCTGGTTTCTCTTTCATCCCACGGGCAAAAGACTCCCGGGGGAAACCATAGCCAAGTATGGCTGTGGGCGAAAGAACCTTAAATGTCTTCTTTTTCTGATCTGTCATTTCTTATTCCGATCATTCCATAAAATAAAAAGGGGCCTTACTCAAAATTTCAGGCCCCTTTTCAAAAAATTGCTTTAAACGTTCTTAAAGATCATTAATTGCTTCGGTAAGCTCAGGCATAAAATCAAGAATATCTGTAACACTACCCACATCTGCTACCTGAAAAATCGGTGCTTTGGGATTCTTATTTACAGCCACGATAAAAGGATTGCCCTTTACACCACCCAGGTGCTGGAAAGAACCTGAAATCCCCATGGCCATGTATACTTTTGGCTTAACAGTCTGACCCGAGGTTCCAACCTGTCTTGATTTCTCAAGCCATTTGGCATCCACAATCGGTCTTGAGCAGGATACAACGGCATTCATTGCTTCAGCAAGTTCCTGGGCAATCTCAATATTATCTTCATCCTCAATACCGCGGCCAACAGACACGAGTACATCAGATTTAGTAATATCAACATCACCCACTTCTGCCGCAACAAGCTCAAGAAATTTTCTTTTTACGGAAAGATCACCTGCATCACTGGATTTATCAACCACTGACCCACCTGCAGATCCGCCCTCAACGGGAGCAAAAGATCCGGGCCTGACCGTCATAACGGCACCGGAAGATATATCAATTTTCACATGGGTGCTGACAGCCCCACCCAATTCCTGGCGAACCCCTTTCAGTGTTGTTCCGTCTATTCCCTCAAAATCCACCATATCCGCGGCATAAGCCGAATCCATTTTAATGGATAGACCAGGGGCAAGGTCCATTCCAAAAGTATTATGGGAAACAAGGAAAATGGAATCCTTAGGGATGATATTCACCAGAGCTTTTCTGACAATGTCTGCATTTGGATATGCAAGATCAGCATGATCAATTTTTATTACTTGTGAATAAACAGCCGTCATAGCATTGGCTACTTTATCAAGATCGGCTCCTGACCCTGTTACAACAGCTGTTAAGGATGCTTTTTCATCAATTTTTCCGGCAGCGGAAGGATACTCCAGAGCCACATCTTCAGCCACACCGTTATTAAATGGGATATATGCAAA
>JAQICW010000467.1 GCA_027858355.1 Desulfobacula sp. | reverse complement strand
TCAAGACCACTCTATTGAACGCACTTTCTATCATCAGTTGTTCCCAATCTTCCAGTTTTGAAAATTTAGAAGTGAATTTTTCCTGAAGCAACGGCGGTACTTTTTCTAAAATGGAGTTTCCTTTTTCTGTAACCATGAGATTGATTCTGCGTTTATCTATTGTATTTTTATTTCGCTCCAGATACCCCTGGTTTTCAAGGCGTTTCGTAATATTGGTTACTGTTGCCTGACTTAGGCTGACATCTTTGGATAACTGGGTGACTGACATCAACTCGTTATCTACTACCGTCTGCAAAATGATCAAAAGTTTTTTATCATATCCAAAGTCATTTGTCCACAATTTAACATAGTTCTCTAAGTTTTATTTATAGCATGTCATAGCTAATATATCAATGTTTTCAGCATCTTTTATATCTAAAAAGCCTCGTCGGTGACAAAATTCATAGAGTGCTATATGTTTTTGTCAAACCAAATGGATTTTTAAATTGATCCCAAAGATCTTTTTACAAATTAGATTTTCCTACCGCGGTTATGAATTCAACTGATAGGAAAATAAGCATTAACAATGAAAATGAATTGATACAACAACATTAACACGAATTATAGAAGATTATATGTGTGGCATTTGTGGTGAACTTTTTTTTAATGGTCACCCTGTAAATGAACAATCTGTAACGATCATGAACAAAACAAGGCATTGACAAGGGGATAGGTTCCTGGTTAATTAACACCATTTTACGTAAACACTTTTGCCGATTAGAAAATGAAAAACCATACGCTTTCCCAATATCTTTTAAAAGACTTAAGGATAAAAGATCAAATCATCCGGAACAGGCTCGTGCTTGCGCCCATGGCAGGGCTTGGTCATATTGCCTTAAGACAGCTCATTTCTGAGTTTGGCGGGTTTGGCCTTTTGTTTACAGGAATGTGCAGTGCAAAAGCTATTCCCCTTGAAAATCCAGATGTTTCCCTGGTGTTTAATTGGCGGCAGGAGGAGCTTGGATATCTTGTCTGCCAGATCTTTGGATCTGAACCGGAAAGCATGGCAAAAGCTGCCATACGAATAGAAAAAGAGGGCTTTTTCGGGGTTGATCTTAATTTTGGTTGTTCTGTGGCAGCGATCTGTAAAAAAGGATGCGGGGCTGCTCTATTAAAAGGCCCTGACCTTTCATCAAACATCGTAAAATCCGTGAGAGAATCCGTTTCTATCCCTTTATTTGTTAAATTCAGGCTCGGTTGGGACAACAATCCCCAATTTGCCGTGGATATGGCCAGGCGCTTTGAAGATGCCGGGGCTGACGCACTCACCTTCCATCCCAGGGTTGCACCTGACAGGAGGAACCGGCCTCCCCTTTGGGATGTCATAGCCCTTGTCAGGCAGGCCGTTGAAATCCCTGTTTTTGGAAATGGAAATCTTTTTCTGGCAGAAGATGGTGCCAAAATGGTTGAACAAACTTCCTGTCAGGGACTTTCTATCGGCCGCATGGCTGTGGCAAAGCCATGGCTGTTTGCCCAGTGGACACAAGATTTTTCTCCCAAGGCTGATATTTTTTATACCACGGCAGTGAGAATGACACAGATTCTTTTAGATCATTATACGGATCATTTTAGCGTTAAGCTGTTTAAAAAATTTTCTCCATATTTTTGTGCAAATTTTAAATTCGGGCATCATATTTTAAAAAAGCTGATCCGCGCACAAACAATGGATGATATCAGAAACAACCTTGATTCAATATTTGAATCCAATCCTGAAACTCTTTTGAGACCAAACCTGAATTTATTCTTGTAATATGAAACAGGATTACAACCCCAGTATTGCCAACCCCTCTTCAAGCTCAAAATAAGGCTTAAGATCATATTTATATCCTGGCACACCAAAATATATTGCCAGGCTCTCACCAATAACTTTTAAGCCTTCTGCAAGCCTGTCATTATCCAGTTCATAAAAAGTGATGGAATTCATGCCGCCTGTCATGCTGGCTGAAACATAGGGGCCTTTTTTATTCAAAAAATCAGGCAGGACAGGTGCCATAAGATATCGTTTTGCAATTTCTTTTGTACTTTCCGGGGGATAAGTGACATTTGAGATAATAACCATTTGGTTCTCCTTTTTGTAACAATTGTATTTATTTCAATTTTAATAAAAGTATGGTCATATAAGGCCCTGCCTGTCAAATCTTTTTAATTGTACCTTTAAGGGCTCGCTCAAAAATAATGGACTCGTTTTAAGATTAAGTATCTGCATTTTCAATGACAATTAAAATTTGTATCAGATATTGCTATTTGACTTAGGGGTAAGACCTTCTTAGAATTGGACCTTACTTGAATACATTAAAAAGGTGTACAGATAATGACAAAAAAAATTGATGCCAGAAAACTGGAATGCCCGGCACCTGTGCTGAAAACAAAACAATACCTTGAACAGGAAGATGTTACTAAAATTGATGTTCTAATTGATAATGATGCTGCTGCGGAAAATGTGAGCCGCTTCTTAAACTTCCAGGGATTTGAAGTATCTGTTGCTTTAGATGGAAGCACCTTGATCGTGTCCGGTCAAAAAGATCCTGGAAAAGCTAAAAACCAGAAAACCACTTCTGAACCTGTTAAAACAAAAGAGGACTCTGACTGCCAGAAAATTTTAGTCATCCTCTCTTCACAGCAGATTGGAAAGGGGGATGATACACTTGGTCGAAAACTTATGGTCAATTTTGTTAAAACCTTGAAAGAAATGGGCCCTGATCTCTGGCGCCTGGTATTGTTAAATCATGGGGTAAAATTTTCCACCAAAGACTCCCAAATTCTTGAAGAGCTCAAGGAACTTAAAGCCCTGGGAGTGGTGATCCTTGTTTGCGGTGCATGCCTGACCCATTTGGGATTAATGGATGATAAGGTTATCGGTGAAACCACCAACATGCTGGACACAGTGACTTCTATGCAGATAGCTGATAAAGTCATTCACCTTTAACCTTTTCCGGCCATTTTCAAGGACTCATTATAGACTGTGTAAAAATGTTTATGTTCAAGTAAGGCCCGGGATAAAAATGGCTTAAGATGAGGAATGTCACCCTGATAAAGGATAGCGTTGACACTGAAATGCAACGACGTTAAATTATCATTGGTATTGAATTTATTGCTGACCCAGACAACACAAATCCTGCGTCTCAAAGACATATCCATGGTGTTCATCCTGTCAATAATACTTGCCATTCCCTTATTTTGATCAAACGCATCATCAATGATCACCAGATGATAAATATGATATTCAAGTTTTTTCAGTGCCTCTCTGGCATTGGTTACAGACTCTGTATTCAGGCCCATCTGTTTAACCACTGAAACCACCTTTTTTCCTAAATCATCGCCATTTATACAAATCAAAGCGTTCATAGTTTACTCTCTTCCTTTATAACCATGATCGATTTCCAATGAATTAATATTTGTTGTGGTCTCGCCTCTGGCGCTTTTTATCGAATCAAGGCCTCGACCCACAATGTCCTTCCGTGATGCATATGAGGATGCGATATCTTCACTGATATTCCCCTTTTCATAAAGAGAAAGTATATATTCATCAAAAGTGGCCATACCCTGGGCCTTGCCTGCGGTAATGATCTCATTAAATGTCTTGCCCTCAGATTCTCCATTGAGAATGGAATCTCTCACCCTCAAATTCGAGCCCATAATTTCAAAAACTGCAACCCTTCCACCACCGATCTTTGGCAATAACCTCTGGGCGACAACCCACTTGATGGTATCAGCCAGACGAATTCTGATCTGTTTTTCTTCTTCCGTGTGAAACATCCCCAAAATACGATTAATGGTTTGACCGGCATCTATGGTATGCAATGTTGACAGGACAAGATGCCCTGTTTCAGCAGCAGAAAGGCCAATTTCCACTGTTTCCCTGTCTCTCATCTCACCCACCAGGATTACTTTTGGTGCCTGGCGCAGGGCAGCTCTTAAGCCCGTTGCAAAGGTATCAAAATCAGCTCCCAGCTCCCGCTGGTTAAATGTGGATTTTTTCTGGGGATGTTGATATTCAATTGGATCTTCAAGGGTGATGACATGAACCGATTTTTTTTCATTTATTTTATCCAGTAGCGCAGCAAGGGATGTTGATTTTCCGGAACCCGTGGCACCAGTAACAAAAATAATGCCGTTTTTCTCTTCTGCCATGGTGTGAAATGCCTTTGGCAGATTCAGTTCTTCAATGGTGGGAATTTTTGTCTCAAGTTTTCTCAGGACAATGGAATACTTTCCTGATCTTGAAAAAATATTCACCCTGAAACGCGCCTTTCCACCAAGTTGATAGGAAAGGTCACAAGACCCTTCCCTGATAAGGGTTTCCATTAATTTTCGATTATTATTAATCAAATTCAATGCAAATATTTCAGTTTGAAAGGGTGTCAACACTTTAAACTCAGGTTCTATGTTCACGGCAACCAGTTCACCGGAACTTTCAACCTGCAATGGTTTGCCCGGCGTAATGTTCAAGTCTGAAACATTGTCATGGAAGTCCAGCATTTTGGAAAGGATATGGTCAATCTGTTGTTTCTTCACGCCATTTTCCTCTTAGTTTTAATTTAAAAAACAGAAAACCATTTTTATAAAATCAGAAATCTTCCTAAAATAAAAGCTGAATAGTTATAAAAAAACTTTAAGCTTCTGTAAAATCATTCGGCGGATTCTTTAGAAATGGCCTGAACAAAGATTTATTATTCGCCTTGCTATAGGCCTCATCAGGGCTGATCCATCCTTTTTGGTACAATTGCATGATGGCATCATCCAGCAATTGCATCCCATATTTCTTTCCCGTCTGAATCATAGAAGGAACCTGATGCGTTTTACCTTCCCTGATAAGATTTCGCACAGCAGGGGTAGCCACAAGAATTTCCATGGCAGCACATCTACCTTTTTTATCTATCCTTTTAAACAATGTCTGGGCCACAACAGCTCTCAGGCCATCGGATAATGTAGAACGTATCTGGGCCTGCTCAGTGGAGGGGAACACTTCAATAATTCTATCAACGGTTTTAGCGGCACTGGAGGTATGCAGGGTGCCAAATACCAGGTGACCTGTGGATGCAGCCTCTATGGCAAGGGCAATAGTTTCAAGATCTCTTAACTCCCCCACAAGGATAATATCGGGGTCTTCACGCAGGGCTCCTCTCAGGGCCGATGCAAAAGTCTGTGTATGCAACCCCACCTCCCTGTGACTCACTATACATCTCTGACTTCTGTGTACAAACTCAATAGGATCTTCAACCGTGATAATATGATCTTTTCTGACTCGGTTTGCCTGGTCTATAATTGCGGCCAGAGTAGTTGATTTGCCGGAACCTGTTGGCCCTGTGACCAGAACCAGCCCTCTTGGAAGCTCAGCCAGTTTTGAAATAACAGGAGGAAGCCCTAATTGTTCTGCCGTCAATATCTCCGACGGAATCTCACGGAAAACAGCTGAAACACCGTTTTTCTGCATAAAATAATTTGCCCTGTATCTGGCCATACCTGGAATTTCATAACCAAAATCCACATCCCCGGTTTCTTCAAAGGCCTTAATCTTCTCCTGTGAGGTTATTTCATATAATAATCCCCGCAGTTTATCGCTGGTCAGAGTTTCGTATTTTATACGCTCAATATCGCCATGAAGCCTTAATGCAGGTTGCTGGCCTGAGGACAGGTGGAGGTCAGAAGCGCCCTGTTCGTGCATCAGCTTAAAGAAAGCATCAATTTCTGCCATTTTCAATACCCTTTTAACTTATTGCTTAATTGAATTTAACTTATTGCTTAATTGAAAAATTATGCCTGTTTGATAAACCTTAAGGTAGAATCCGTTTCATCGGCAACCTTATTTTCTTCCTTTGTCATCTCAAGCATTTTTGAATGGGATTCAAGTACTGCACTGATTTGCATTTCAAGCTGAATCCGTTGACGTTTCAACTCCATTATATCGCTATGAAGTTGTGAAAGCCGCTTATGGGTTCTATTTAATATTTTTTCCGCTTCAACTTCAGCATTGGCAATAATCAGCTGTGACAATTTTTTAGCATTTTCTTTCATTTGATCCAGGACTTTCTGGGACTGAATCATGGCATTTCTCATGGAAACTTCTCTTTTTCTATAGCCCTCATTCTCCAGGTTCATCCGGTGATTTTCTTCTTGAAGACGTTTAATGGAATGATTCAGAGTATCAAGTTCTCTTCCCACATCTTCAAGAAAAAAATCTACTTCCTGAACATCAAACCCCCTGAATCTTGTCGTAAACTCTTTTTGTTTAACAACCATTGGTGTTATGCCCATAAGAATACCTCGCTTTTCATTGTGCTATTGTGCGAGCCAGCCCGTGAAGGCTGTTCACAACAAAGGTCTGAAGAAAAATAATAGCTAAAATCACTATAATAGGAGATATATCAAGCCCCCCGAAATTCACGGGAAGCCTCTTTCTGATTTGATAAAAAACAGGCTCCGTTGCCATATTGATAAACCTGACAATGGGGTTGTAGGGATCAGGGCTCACCCAGGACAGAACGGCCCCTGCAATAACAATCCACATATAAAACGTAAGCGCATAATTCAGGATTACAGCTATGGCTTGAAAAAAATTTGCTAATATGAACATTCATACACCCTTTTTCAATAATTTCGACCCTTTCACTGCTCTGATTAACTATGGATAGTATGAAAAGTCAAGTTTTTTTACATATTTAACGGTTTAAATATTTGCTTGCGTTTATTGACATCTTCCAATGGATATACTAAATAATGGTTTAATC
>JAQICW010000452.1 GCA_027858355.1 Desulfobacula sp. | reverse complement strand
GTACCCAGTTGGCCATGAGCCTGACCAGCAAAGTCAAACCTTACAAATTTAATTTTGGACCGTTTGTTCCTGAGATCTACAGAATGCCTTATGCGTATTGCTATCGGTGTCCGTTTAATT
Source organism: Desulfobacula sp. (assembly GCA_027858355.1). The sequence continues at coordinate 3,552 of JAQICW010000452.1, read as the reverse complement.
TGAAATATCCTTCCTGCGATACAGCTTGTGCAGACCATTTGGAAGATTTTTTTATAGGCAATGTTGCACCTGAAAACACAGCCGCCGTTATCGCAGAACCCATCCAGGGTGAAGGCGGTTTTGTGACCCCGCCACCGGAATACTTTCCAAAGCTGAAAAAAATATGCGAAAAGTATGATATCCCGCTGATCATCGACGAAATACAGGCCGGTGCCGGTAGAACAGGTAAGTTTTTTGCCATAGACCACTGGGGTATTGAACCGGATGTGATTACCCTGGCAAAAAGTTTTGCCGGCGGTATGCCTTTAAGTGCGGTCATCGGGCGTGCCGATCTCATGAATGCCCCCCATGTCGGGGGTTTAGGCGGAACTTATGGCGGCAATCCGGTCTCCTGTGCAGCTGCCCTGGCTGTTCTAGATATCCTGTATGAAGATAATCTTCTGTCAAAAGCGAAAGTCCTTGGAGAAGTCCTTATAGACAGATTCACAAAGTTTCAGGAGCAATTTGAAATCATCGGTGATGTCAGGGGGAAAGGTCCCATGCTGGGGATGGAACTGGTAAAAGACAGGGAAACCAAAGAACCTGCTGCCGAAGAAGCCAAAAAGCTGGTCCAGCTCTGCTTTGAAAAAGGACTGATCATTCTTTCCTGCGGTAATTTTGGAAATGTCATCCGAACGCTGATGCCATTAGTCATTACAGATGATGAACTTGAAAAAGGTCTCTCAATTCTTGAAGAAAGTTTCTCTGAACTGGAGCGGTCATAAAGGATTTTTATTATGAAGGGTTTTTTTTATAAACACCTGATCATTGATGTCAGTAAAAAGACATTCATCTTTGAGGATCTGGACAAGGATTTAGTCCGTTCGACTCTTGGTGGCAAAGGCCTTGCCACCCATCTAATGCTTGAGAACTCCCCTTCAGGCGTTGATCCCCTGGGGCCTGACAATCACTTGATGATTGCATCAGGCCCCTTTTCGGGAAGTTCGATTTATGGATCGAGCAGATACGGTGTTTTTGCGAAATCACCATTAACGGGTGGTTACGGCGAATCCTACTCAGGGGGAGCCTTTGCCACGCCATTAAACCGTACAGGGGTTGACATTATAACGATTCAGGGTGTGGCTCAAAATCCTGTATGGCTGGAAATCATGCCTGAAAAGGTTTTCTTCCATGATGCGGAAGATATATGGGGAAAAGACACCAATGAAACCTAAAGCTGCCAGAAAAAAAAGGTCCAGGCAAAAAAACCAGGTATTATGGTCATTGGACCGGCCGGGGAAAACCTGCTTCCCTTTGCTGTTATAAAAAACGACAAACATCGGGTGGCAGGCCGAACCGGAATGGGAGCGGTCCTGGGTTCAAAAAAGATTAAGGCAATTGCTTGTCATGGCGATCAAAAAAAGGCGTTCTATGATCCGGCCGGTATAAAACAATACAAAAAAGCAATGCTGAACCGACTCAAGGATGACAAAGTTGTTCATGCTTACCGGAACATGGGAACCCCCATGATGGTTGACATTTTAAACAATGCCGGAGCATTTCCCACCCAATACTGGAACAGAGGCAAACTTGACAAAAAAGGCAGAATTAATGCTGAAGCCATTACTAAAAGGGTCAATCCTAAACCCCATGCCTGCATGGATTGTTTTTTAGGCTGCGGCAAAAATGTTGAGGTGCTCCAGGGGCGGCATAAAGGCCTCAAACTTGAGGGCCCTGAATATGAGACCTTGTATGCTTTCGGCGGATTGTGCCTGATAGATGAAATTGAAGAAATCATTTATCTAAACCATCTTTGCGATCGTCTTGGTGTAGATACTATTTCATCCGGGAATCTGATCGCTCTTGCCATGGAAGCCTCCCAAAAGGGTAAGCTTAATCATAAAATCAATTATCGGTCGGCCGATGATGCTGCAGATCTGATTAAACGCATAACCTACCGCCAAGGTCTGGGTGAAATTTTAGCCCTGGGAATTAAAGAAGCGTCCAAAAAATTAGATATGGAGAAAGAGGCGATTCATGTCAAAGGCATGGAACCGGCAGGGTATGATCCCAGGGTATTAAAAGGAATGGGGCTGGCCTATGCCGTGAGTGAACGCGGCGCCTGCCATCTTCGTGCAACCTTTTACAAACCGGAACTGTCCGGGATGATTGCACCGGATGCCATTGAGGGAAAAGCTGAACTGTTTATTGATTTTGAAAACCGGTGTACCCTGTTTGATTCTCTGATTCTTTGCCGCTTTTTCAGGGATATCTATACATGGGAAGAGCTGTCCCAGACCATTTATCTGGCCACAGGCGTCCGGTATGAGAAACAATCACTTGAAAAAATAGCAAACCATATCAAGGACAACACCCGGCGATTTAATTTAAGAGAGGGTCTGACCTGGGAAGATGACACGCTTCCCCCAAGATTTTTTGAAGAAAAACTGCCGGACAATAAAGGGATAACCAGGGATGAGCTGAATACGCTTGTATCTGATTACTATAAACTTAGAGGTTGGGATGAAAAAGGGATTCCAAAAGAACAAAACCGGTAATGTATGAATCATTTGGGCAATAGTACAAAAAGAAACACCATATTACCTGAATATTCAAATGCTAATTATCACAAATTTAAATCACTTTTTTGGAGAGTATTTATATGAAAACAACAGATTACATGACAGGGCGAAATACGGATGAAGCATTAAACGAAGCGAAAAGAATGGTTGACTTGATTACCCGGCCCAAGGTTGAACTTTCCATGGAGGAAGGTAAGCAATTGGCGATTGAAACGACTGAAAATTTTCATAATCATATCAATAAAGGATTTCTAGAGTATCGAAAATCAGTCACCGAATCAGGCGATTATGCCATGACTGAATGGACTGGGCAGGGATCTATACTTAAGGATGCCCTTGGACGTGAATTCATAGATATCCTCGGTGGTTTCGGTATTTACAGCCCGGGAATCCGTCATCCAAGGATTGTTCAAGCAGTCAAGGGACAGCTCGACCGCACTCCCCAATACAGCCAGGAAATGCTGGATCCCTTAAGGGCTCACCTGGCAAAGATTCTGGCCATGATTACGCCTGGCGATATTCAATATGGATTTTTTTGTAATAGTGGAACTGAAGCTGTTGAAGGTGCCATGAAACTTGCCAAGTTTCACACCGGAAAAAAGGGGTTTATCTCTATGCTCAAGGGATTTCACGGAAAAACCCTGGGATCCCTGTCCCTCATGGGGAAATCAATGTTCAGAAAACCCCTGCTTCCTCGTTTGGAGGGTGTGCAGCATACCCCGTTCGGAGATGCCAATGCCGTTGAAACCGCCTTGGCAACAGCAAAAGCTGTGGGTAATGATATTGCTGCTGTAGTGGCAGAACCCATACAGGGTGAAGCCGGTGCCATTGTTCCACCGGATGAATACTGGCCCAGGTTGCGGGAGATTTGTGATCATTATGATGTTCTTTTGATTGCCGATGAAGTACAGACCGGCATGGGACGGACGGGTAAAATTTTTGGCGTTGATCACTGGAATACGACACCGGATATCCTCTGCCTGGGTAAGGC
>JAQICW010000411.1 GCA_027858355.1 Desulfobacula sp. | reverse complement strand
TACTACGGTTTAGAAGCGACCAAGACCTTTAAGAAGTGGGCTTCTGTGATTCGTGAAGGGATAAAACGAATAGGTAGAATTGTTAAGGGATCGTATCAAATAGTAAGGCCCAAAAAATATAGAGAGAGATATCAAGAAATGAATGGTATAGATCCAATGAGATGCCAATATTGTGGAAGTGAAATGGAGATGGTAACCATATGGCATCCGAAGTATGGAGTTCTCTATGATCTGTTTGAAAACGTAGAGGAAGTAAAAAATGAACCAGAACCGAAAATTGATAGAAGGGGAGGACATACCGTTCGGCCCTCCGCCGGAGGAATACAGTTATCGTTGTTCCCATTGTAATCGTGAGATGGCTGTCAATGAAGCAATTATTGATGTCGAGATAGGAATAGCAGAGTTTGAAGGCAGATATTATGAAGGTTTTATGCCTGTTTTAGGATGTCCTGGCTGTAATCAAGAGACAATGGAATATTTGCCAGGGCCTAAAAAGTCCGCGCGATAGCGCGCTAAGTTCAAAGGAAAGAGTTCAAAGCCAACCGCAAGAAAAATAAGAACCAGAAAACTGGAAGATTCCCGTTGTATCTTTTCACGGGTGAACAAAATCAGTGCAAGAACCGAGAGAAACATCACTGCCACTGCATGAACATTGGGCGGTGGGGGAAAGTTCATATCTTCAATAACTCCATTAATATTTGGGGGTGCTTAGCAAATTCTCATGGTTTCAGTTAAGAATGTACCCTTTAGCCAGTGCCTGGTAGTCCGTCACCTGAGATTGTCTCCACCCAGGGTCGCGTTTAAGTTCCGGGGCCATAATATCCGCGACCTCCGGAGCCATGGCCATGCTGACCCTTGCATCCAGCAGGAGCATCCGTACTCTTCGGGACAAAAAATCTTCTACAGTTCGCGCCATTTCATTGCGAGCAGCCCAGACCACCTGGACCCGGGTATATTCGTAATCCGGATGCAGCCGGTGGCCAAGATCCGGCTCGGCCTGGATCATGGCGTTGATGGCGGTCCGATCAGAACCGTAAAAATAACCCGGTGAATCAAAACGGGTGTTTTTTACATACCCGTGAATGGGCATGGTTTCGGTGACACATTTTTGTTCCGGCAGTCCTCCCACCATCCAGGCTTTGTTGATAGTGTCTTCAGCCATTTTTCTATAGGTGGTCCACTTGCCCCCGGTAATGGTAATCAGGCCGGACAGGGAAACCATGAGCCGGTGACTCCTGGAAATTTCCTTGGTACTCTGGCTCTTGTCCTGTTGGGCCGCCAGGGGTCTCAGTCCTGCAAACATGCTGAGGACATCCTTTTTCCGGGGATCTTTTTTAAGATACTGGGCTGCGGTTGTCAGTATAAAATCGATCTCTTCTTTCAGGGCTCTTGGCTCGAGACCAATATCTGTTGTCTCAAGTGGGGTATCGGTTGTCCCGACAACAACTTTGCCATGCCAGGGAACTGCGAACAGGACCCGGCCGTCGGATGTTTTGGGGATCATGATGGCCGAATCGCCCTGGAGAAACGATTTGTCCAGGACAAAGTGGATGCCCTGGCTCGGTCTTACCAGGGGCTCTGCCCCGGCATCATCCATGGACAGAATCGCATCAACGAAAACACCGGTGGCATTGATGACCACACGGGAACGGACCCGGTGATTTTCTCCGGATTCCGCGTCGGTCACCTCAACACCACAGACAAGGTTCCGCCTGTCTTTGAGAAGTCCTGTGACCGGCATGTAATTGAGTACAATCGCCTCATTTTCCACGGCTGTCTGGGCCAGGTTAATGGCCAGCCGGCTGTCATCAAATTGACCGTCATAATAGATGACGCCGCCGTTCAGGTGATGTTCATCCAGGTTGGGTATGGCCTTCATTACCTCTTCCCTGGAAATTTTTTCAGACGGCCCCAGTCCCAGCTGGCCGGCCATCATGTCATAGACCTTCATGCCGATATTGTAAAACGGTCCTTCCCACCAGTCGTAATTCGGGATAATAAAGGCCTGGTTTTTTACAAGGTGGGGGGCGTTTTGGCGCAGCAATCCCCGCTCATGCAATGCTTCCAGTACCAGGGAAATATCGCCCTGGGCAAGATAGCGGACCCCGCCGTGAACCAGTTTGGTGCTCCGGCTGGAGGTCCCTTTGGCAAAATCCGATTGTTCGAAAAGCACGGTTTCATATCCCCTTGATGCTGCATCAACGGCAATACCAAGGCCGGTTGCCCCGCCTCCGATAACAACGATATCCCATTGTTTATCCGGGTTTTGCTTGAGTCGGTTGAGCAGAAAATTTCGTTTCATACCGCTGTCTCCCTAATGTTATAGGCTTTGGTTGGCCTGTTTTTGTCGTGATGTCTTGGTTTATTCAACCTTGTAGGTCACAGTAATCATCCAGAAAGCGTACTCTGCACAGGAGTTTTTGAGCAATTGGACCACCCTTTCTTTGAATGTCTCTTCGATAATTTTTATTTGTCCCGGCCAAACCTTGACTTTGATTCTCAGATAGCGCCATTGACCATCACTGATATCCTTGATCCCGAAGAGTTCCGGGGGGGCAAGAATGATCGATTTGTGTTGTTGATACATGCCCCAGGCGATTTTCTGAATCGCTTGGGATATTTCATTTTCATCTATCTTCTGGGGCAATTGAATGTCGACGTAGGCACGGATGCAGCCACCGCGAAACTGGCTAATGACAGTAATATTTCTGTTGGGGATTAAAATCCGCTGACCGTGCAGGTTAATCAGCTCGGTGAATCTGAGTCCGATGTTATCAACTCTCCCAATTTCATCGCCCAGTTTAACCACTTCCCCGATTTTGATTGCATTCAAAAAAATCAGAGTGAGGCCGATCACCAGATCCTGCACAAAACCCTGCAGACCAAAACCGACAGCTAATCCGATGACTGTTGCGCTGGCAAAATAAGTCGTCAGGGAAATTTTAAATTCCCGCAGAATCATGCCAAAGGCAACAAAATAGATGGTAAACGTCACAGCACTGACCAATATGGTTATTATGGTGGCAATCTTGGGATATTTGTGGGTCAGACTCAGATCTGGGGCTTCTTTACTGTCTAATTTCATCGTCAACAAATATTGGCTGAACCGGCGGATGGCTTTAACCGTAAAATGTGCGACCACGCTTAACCCGATGATGAGAAAAATTCTCATCATCGGGTTAAGCGTGGTTAAAATAGTTGTCAGTTTCATTTTTTATTGCCAATGTGATTGATTCAATGAATTAACATTGTGGATTTGCCTCTGTTCTCTGTTTTATATATAATCAGCAGCCCAAATATTACTACAATAGTGGGATAATGTAAAATCCATAAGATGGGATACATCCATTTTCAATAACCCATAACTTTAAAGTTGTGCCAGTGCCTGGCTGGGGGCATATTTCAACTCTTTAATATTTTGGTATACCCGTTCAGGAGGCAGGACCCCCCAGGTACTGAAATAAAATGTCCTGCCACTTTTCTTGGCCCAATATTGCAGGGATACGTTGGTTTATCTGTTCTCGAAGCGGACTTGCAGTTGGAAGGCCGATTCCGTACTGTTGTTTTTCAAAATTGGTTTGCAGAACTTGAACTTTCCTCTGCATTTCATTGGCTGTAAGATACCTTAAAATGGGGGAATCATACACAACCGCTTCAACTTCACCGGTCAAAAGTCCGTTCAAGGCATCCCTGACAGATGGGTAATCGTGAAAAGATATCCGGCTGTTATCGAGATACAAAGAACTGGTTGAATCTTTTAAGGACCCGATACTTGAGACTGTCTTTCAATGAAACCCGGTGGGTATCGATCAGTTTTTCAAGCATATGATATTCCTTTGTCAATAGAAAAAAGGTCATATCTGCAATTTTATGCAGAATTTCGGCTGGCATTGATATTGCCGTACAATGACCGCTGAATCATTTTCTCATATGTGTTCATATGGACTGATTTTTTTTCAATTTTTTGAAATGCGTATTGCTGAATGACCAGCAAAGGCAAAACAATGTCTTCCCTTATTTTAATCGAGCGCCTTGATATTGGTTCGTCTTCCATCAACAGCGTTGAATTTGAAACAAGGAGGGCCATCTGCTTTGCCAATTGATATTCTTTAAATAGTAGATTCCAGAAGGCTTTATATTCAGTATCTTTTGCAATATAGGCAGTCAATTCAAAATAGCATTTTGACATGGACATCATGCTGTTAAGGATCAGTGTTTTAAAAAACGGTACATCTTTATACAGTTTTTTTAATTTCTCCAGCCCAATTTCATCCATCAGGATTTTTAAGGCAGTTCCGATTCCAAAATATCCCGGTACATTCTGCCTTAACTGGCTCCATGATCCCACAAACGGGATCGCTCGTAAATCCTTTAGCTCAAGCTTACTCTTATTTCCTCTTTTTGTCGGCCTGCTGCCGATATTGATCTTTCCATAATATTTTAATGTGCTTTTGTTTTCAAGGTAGGGAATAAACATCTTATGATTTTTGAGTGCTGTATATTTTTCATGACTCAATTGTCCCAGTTGCTCTAAAATCTGTCTATATTTTTCAGGTATGGTCGCCTTTTTGTCAGACACCACAGGGGACAGGCCTGCTGTCATCAATTGTTCGCAGTTGTGGATAAAATGATCTCGGGTGCCGTACAAACTTGTGATTGTCTGACCCTGGATGGTCAGTTGGATGGCATGATTGGCAATTTTATGCGTTTGGGATGCATAAAATCGATGTGTCTTTCCGCCACCGCGAGCGGGCGGGCCACCTCTTCCGTCAAAAAAGATACCCTTGATCTTGTTTCGATCACAAACAGCAGACAACACCTCTTTTGTTTTGAAAATAGACCAGTTGGCCTTCAGGTAACCACCATCCTTTGTTCCATCAGAGAATCCAAGCATGATGGTTTGTGTGTTCCTACGGTGCTGAATGTGAAACCGGTACTCTGGAATCTCAAAAAGGGTGTCCATGATGGATTCTGCGTTCACCATGCCATCCATGGATTCAAACAATGGTATGATGTCAACAGGGATGTTTCCTTTCCCCCAGCAGCACCATCTCAACAGTGCATAGACAAACAGAACAGAAAAAATATCTTCAGAATTGCTGATGATATACCGGTTGCAGCCTTGTTCTCCGTTTTTACCCTGTATGGATTTTATTTGCGCAATGGTTTGAATGGTATCCTTAATCATTTCGTCTTGAAATTGATCTGGGTGAACATGGAGCCTTTCATGGAGTAGAATTGAAATCAAGTCATCTTTTGTCAGTTCATCCAGGCTTTTGCTGATCAAGTTTGCTTTCTTGAGAATCTCTTCAATGGTTTTCTTATGTTCAACATGATTCTGTCTGATATCAAGGGTTGCAAAATGGGTTTTGAAAATTTTTACCTTATCAATAAAGGTATCCAAATCTACTGTATATAAATCATTGAAATTATTTGTCAGCGATTCTTTAATAAGGTTCAGTGGGCTAAGGATCTCTTCTGCCGGTATTGTAATTGAAGAATCAAACATGGCTGAATAGATCCTTGCTTTCAAATTTGCGATGTGATCCTCAATTCCTCTGAAGGTCAGTTTTTGCTCAAGCTGTTTGATTTCCTGATAATAGCATTTCATCAATGTCATGCGAAGTTCATCTGCCACTTGTCCGGTTATTTCGGATGTGACAAAGGGATTTCCGTCACGATCTCCACCTGGCCAGAACCCCAGTTGAATAATATCGGGATTCTCAAAATCAGTGTCTGGCATATTTTTTTTGATGTGGGAATACAAATCACCCACAGCATTGTAATAAACACTTCTCAGAAAATAGATAATATTTTTTGCTTCATCAAACGGGGTCGGTTTTTTTGCATTCATCAGGGATGTTAACCCCAGCTGTTGAAGCGAAAGATCGATATCGTTGATGCTGTTGTCGGTAACAAGTAATCTCAAACTTGAGATGATATCCAAAACAGACCGGGGATAAAATTGGGTGGGGTGGGCTGTGAACACAATCCGCACACTGAAATCAGACAATTTTTTGACCAGGTCACGCCTTTTTTTCTTACTGTCTGCCAGGTGGAAACAGTCCTTGAGTGATAAATGATTACCAAGGTTCAGCAGTCCGGTAAAAGCTGCATCTTCAACGCTGTCATAGAGAACCACCTGCCGTTCAACATACTGAATCACCCGGAACATGAAATCAATTTTTTCTTCTTCTGAATTCAGAGTTGTTTGATTCATGAAAAAAGAATCAAAAATTTCCAGCGGTTCTTTCCCTGATTCCAGCCCGCTCCTGCAGTCATTATTCAGAAGGGGGATGAGTAGTCCGATATTTGTGACTTTTTGAAAAGGAAGGTTTAAAAACAAGCTGTTATACAGATTAAATTTATTTTTTACTGATTTTTCAAATTCTGTTTCTCTTGGGGATTTATTCATCTTTGGTTCCAATATGTTTTTCTGGTAATTTCTCATTATACTGAAATACTCCAATGGTCTGACTATTATATTGTCCGCGAACCGATTCAATTTACCGCTTCACAGTATGGCATAAGGACTGTCCAGCTATTCTTTCGGTGAGTTTTTTCTCGATAGACTCACCGAAAGAAGAATGCCAATGAAAACACCTATCAGCATTGATATACCCAGAAGCGCTGCCCTTGGCATAGACACTGTCATAAATAAAAATTTAGTATCTTACAACCTGTGTGTTCTGGAAAATGATGATGAGTGCTGTAGTGACTAAAATAAGGCTTGTGATAAGTTTTATTTTTACCATAGTTGTGTCTCCTCAATTTTCAAAAATAATTATAACAAGATTTATGGTTTGATTTGCATCCTTAAATTGATCATCATCTCAAATCCACCATAATGGAAGAGGGTTGTCAACAAAACGATTGAGGGCTTTAACGATAATTCACAATTATTATTTAAAACGATCCGACGGGACAACAGCGGCCGAACTATTGTTCAGGAAAAAGTTTGACGATCCATTTGAATGGTTAGTAGAGCATTTTACAGAATTGCCTCTTGCAAGGGCATCAAAACTACGAGACGCTTGTAACATACTGAGTTAGCATATTGTCCCGGCTTATGTCCGTAGCCGATATTTTCAAACTGAGAGTTCTTTTGTTGAGATACCCCGCATCAATCTGCCCAATATATCCGCGCCGGTGATAATTCTTTTATGTGCTCCCCAAAGCAGTATAATATCCTGCTCAATAATATCATCATGGGGGTGGAGTCCCTTTACTACGAAACGATTCAGTATTTTTCCAAGCTTTATAGATGCATCTTCAACTATAATGGGCTTATGACAGTACCAAAGTGGATCTGGTGAGGGGGATTTAAAGAGCGCATGCCTAAGAAAGCTATCTGCATCCAACACCAACAATGGGTTTTTATTTATATCTGTAAGAACGACCCATTTTTTGCTGGATTTTTCAACTAACCGAAGAAAAGGGTCGGATGCATCCTGTGTATATTCTGGAAACACCAACTGTTCATTTTTAGTCGGAAGTTCAACAAGGCTCATCGGATCAATTGTTTCACCTTCCTCGGTTATTATCAAATCGTCAATAGCCAGAAAATTTATTGCCCCAAGACCTTCAATTCTGTCGATATCAGCGTCATCAGCTTCAATATGTTTTTTTATGATTTCACGGATATTGTGTTCCCGAAAATACTGAATACTCTCTTTTCCAAGCCACCAGTCTAAAAATAATGCTGATGATTTTGTAAACGGATATAACAGGTATTGATAAAATTTAAGAATTGGTGCAAATTTTGATACCATCTTTAGCGCATGTCGAGAAAAATAAGCCTGGGGAAGGATTTCCCCTGCAAATGTAATCAACATTGTTGAGAAAAGAAAGGCACTGACACCGGTTAGAACTGAATTTGATAATAGAGTTAATAGGACATTAATCCCAACGTTTCCCCACAACACAGTGGTCAATATAAAATTTGAATTTTCACGCAGCCTGAGCAGTCTTATGGCATCCTTGTTTCCAGACGTAGCTTCTACTTCCAGCCGTAACCGGCCTATACTGAAAAGGGCAAGGTTCATACCTGAAAAAATTGCAGATTGAGAAATACAAAAAACAATACCAATCCAGGTTAATACATTCATAAATGTGTAATCCATAATTCTAAATCTGCTTGTAAAAGATAATTTAAGATAGAAACTTCCCCAATGCTTTCTATAGCTCAAAATCCATTTTGGGTCCATGAAAATAAACTGGCAATTATTGGAGAGTGATCTGAGACTGATAGGCATTTGCAGCGGTTACCACACAAAAATAAAATAGAGGAAAAGAAAGCGTGGTCACCGTAATGAAAGGAAATACCATAATTTTAGAAAGGGCTTTTGAAAACAGAGCTTCCTGAAAAAGTAGTAAATCAAGGGAATAATTTGTCTTTATATTTGGATATAATAGAAATTTATCCTTGTTATTTTCTATTGTGGTGTGGGTTTATACATTCTGCTTGACAAGTGATCATTACGCATCTATGAACGCAAATGGCCGTTGGATTTATGTAACATGGTGTAATTATGCGTTATTTTATCGGATAGTTACCTCCTTTGTCAAGTATACGCATTCCGAATCTTATAAATTACATTGATT
>JAQICW010000400.1 GCA_027858355.1 Desulfobacula sp. | reverse complement strand
ATTAACCGACATTCCCTTAAAAGTTCAAAAATCATCCGTAAAACTTGACTTGAACAAGGCGTAAACAAAAGCGCTTGCAAAACTTGAACAGGTATCTGACAGGGCTTTTCACGATGTCACCCAAAAAGGTTCTATTCCATTGAAAGATCAGAAAAATAATGTTTTGCCAACCCTTGCGCTGAATGAATTCAGTGCAAGAGAAATCCAGGCGGATCAAGTATCCCTGATATAGCTCATAAATATTTTGCTCCCCAGGGGCCCTGGTATGGTCTGTGTGGATGAAAAGACTTTGTTTTCTATCATTCAAAAAAAATATTGAAAATGATTACTGCAACTACAATAGCTTCTGTCAAAGGAGGGATCAGAAGCTTTTAATCAGACCAGACCAGAATTGTAACTTTGTCGGAAATACCAATCCTGGTATTTCCGACAACTTTTAATCAGACCAGGATTGCAACAGAAGATTTATTTTTCAATTTACATGCGTTAGCCTAGTTTTTCGGCAGTCATTTGCTTGACATCAACAGCCGGCTATAATATCTTAGAGCGTTATTTTTAAGGGATAAAAACAATGATTAATACGCATGAACAAGAAAAAAAACAATTTAAAAGATTGTTTCAACAACAGGGTGTTGACAAGCTTACCTCAAGGTCTCAGGTTTTGGAAGCGTTTTTAAAACTTGAACATCATGTAACCATCAAAGATATCCTGGCCCAGCTTGGACAAGATAAGATCAAGCTTGATGAAGGTCTTGTATTAAACAGTATGGAACTTTTGTGCAGGTTCGGGTTTGCAAGCAAAATAGAGTTTGATGACAAAGAAACCCAATATGAGCACAGACACTTAGGATTGCATCATGACCATATGGTCTGTACAAAATGCGATAGCATACTGGAATTTAAGGATGAGGAGATAGAAAGGCAACAGTTCAAGGTGGCAAATGTTTATGGGTTCCACATGCTTCAGCATAAAATGGAAATATATGGTATCTGTTCCAAGTGTATGGAAGAACGAAATACTGTCGTATCTCTTAACAAGGCAAGGCAAGGGGAAAAACTGATTGTAAAAGAGTTGGAAGCCGGGAAAAATATGCAGTTGCGAATTTCTTCCATGGGACTTAAAATTGGGGATACCATTGAAATTGTCTCTGCCGGCTTTGGTGGTCAGATGGTGATCGCAACCCGGGAAAACCGTTTGGTTCTAGGTGCTGGAATGGCAGAAAAAATAAGGGTTCAACCCTTTGACCAGATAAAAACTTCAAGCCAGGATAGAAACAAAGAATCCAGGGATATTTTAGAATCACCCCTATTGCTAAGCCAAATGAAAACAGGTCAGGAAGGAATTATTCGAAAGGTTTCAGGGGAAAGTACTTTAAGGCGCAGACTGCTTGAAATGGGAATCAACAGAGGGTCAGCAATATATGTTGAAAAATACGCCCCTTTGAAAGATCCCATTGAACTTGTTATTAAAGGATACCATATATCGCTTCGGGTTGACGAAGCTGCAAATATTATTGTTGCAAATGTTAAATTTAAAAAAAGATGATATGAATAAAAAATTGACTATTGCCCTTGCGGGAAACCCCAATAGCGGCAAAACAACCATATTTAACAACCTTACAGGCGCCCGGCAGAAAGTGGGAAACTGGCCCGGTGTAACAGTAGAGAAAAAAGAAGGAAAGTTACAGCATAAAGAATATGACTTAAGGATTATTGATCTTCCGGGGACCTATAGTCTTACACCATTCTCAATTGAAGAAATTACAGCAAGGGATTTTATTTTAAATGAAAAACCAGATATTGTTGTTACTATTATTGATGCCTCTAATCTTGAAAGAAGCCATTTTCTTGCCATTCAGATCCTGGAGCTTGGGCGGCCTGCTTTATTTGTACTGAATATGGCGGATGTTGCAGAAGCAAAAGGGATTAAAATTAATGAGAAAAAATTATCCCTATTGCTAGGATTGCCCGTTGTCTTTACCATTGGAAATAAAAACAAAGGGATTGATACTCTAGTTGAGGCAGCTATTGAGGAAATTAAACGGTTTAATGAAGGTAAAAAAAGCAGGGACATCAGATATAGTAAGGAGATCGAGGCCTGTATTTCAAAGGTTGAAACCCAAATTATTCAAAGTGCAGAGAATATTGATGGCGCACTTCGATGGAATGCCATTAAAATTCTTGAGGATGATAAGATAGTTAAAGAGAAATTTAAACATTTGTCATCACAGGCCGCAACAGACATATTACAGACAGCAGAAGCGTGTCGCAAAAGAATTTATGACTTGTTTGAGGATGATTTTGAGATTGTGCTCACGGATGACCGGTATGGGGTTATTGCAGGGATTATAAAAGAGACCATAACCAATCTTGTCCGCAAAAGGATTGATATGTCACGAAATATTGATCTGGTACTGACAGATAGATTTTTTGGAATCCCCGTGTTTGTTTTTTTTATCTGGGCCATGTTTCAACTGACATTTTCCATTGGTGCATATCCCATGGAATGGTTAGATGCGGGAGTTGGATTGCTGTCTAACAGCCTTGATAAACTCATGCCACCCTCCATGGGAAAAGATCTTCTGTTGGATGGTGTCATTGCTGGAATTGGCAGTATTATCATTTTCCTTCCCAATATCCTTATTTTGTTTTTCTGCATTGCCCTTTTTGAGGATACCGGGTATATGGCAAGGGCTGCTTTTATAATGGATCGGGTGATGCATACGTCAGGGCTTCATGGAAAATCCTTTATCCCCATGTTAATGGGATTTGGCTGCAGTGTGCCTGCAATTATGGCCACACGAACTCTGGAGAATGAGAAAGACAGGATTTTAACCATCCTTATGACACCTTTTATGTCCTGTTCGGCAAGGCTTCCGGTTTATATTGTACTGGCAGGCAGCTTTTTTGCAGAAAAGGCCGGCACTGTTATTTTTATGCTGTATCTCACAGGTATTGTCATCGCTATTTTATCTGGCAGGTTCCTAAGAGCGATTTTTTTTAAAGGGCAAGATGCACCGTTTATTATGGAATTGCCTCCGTACAGAATGCCAATGTTAAAAAGCCTTTTTATCCACATGTGGGAAAGAAGCAAAATGTTTTTAAAAAAAATGGGCGGGGTTATTCTTATCGGTTCAATTATTATCTGGGTACTTTCAAGTTTTCCAAGAACAATTTCCTATTCTGCAGATTATGATGGAAAAATCAATGCACTAAAATTTGATTATTCCCAGAGGATTGATGCAACGGATGCTCAAGAAACAGAAGAGTTAAAGCGCCAATTAAATTTAAAAATAAAAAATATAAATAACACAAAAGAGCAGGAACGGGTGTCGAAATCATATATTGGTAAGATTGGGAAAGCGTTAGAGGTATTTTTTGAGCCGATTGGAATAGGGTGGCAGGCCAGTGTCGCACTTGTCACAGGTTTTGTTGCCAAAGAGGTTGTTGTCAGTACTATGGGTGTGCTATATGGTGTTGGCAATGACAAAGGTGATGCATTGGAAAAAGCGCTTAAAAAGTCCGGTATGACAGCTCTTTCCGCACTTTCAATGATGATTTTTGTTTTATTATATATCCCTTGTTTTGCAACTATTGTAACCATTTACAAGGAAATTTCAGCAAAATGGGCAGGTTTTAACCTGATATATACAACTATGGTTGCATGGGTCATGTCTTTTTTGGTATACAAGACAGGAATGGTTTTAGGTTTTGGTTAAAAGAATACTATGGAGGCCTTTTATGAAGCGGTTAAATATAGAAGTCAGCATTAAAAATATTAAAGCGATGCTGGCCATTACGGCAGTTTTATTGATTTTACCCGGGTTTGTTTTTGCACAGGAAAGACTTTCTTTAACAGCAGGTATCGCCAATATTCGATCAGGACCTGGAATGGAATACGATGTTCTGTGGCAGGTCGAACAATATCATCCTCTTATAATTATCGAAAAAAAAGGGGATTGGTATAAAATCAAGGATTTTGAAAATGATGTGGCCTGGCTTAGTAAATCCCTTTTAGGCAAGATAGAAGGTGTAATTACAATAAAAAACAAATGCAATATCAGATCCAAGCCAGGTACCAAAAACCAGGTTTTGTTTACAGTTGAAAAAGGCGTGCCCTTTAAGGTTCTTGAAAGAAAAGAAAACTGGATTAAAATTGAACATGCCGATGGTGATGTGGGTTGGATTTATAAAACACTTGTGTGGTAACTTTTAATTATTAATATATATTTTAAGGTGGAATGAAAGAATGGCAGAGCAGAGAGTGTCAAATGAAAGAAGAAAGGAACTTGAGCAAATAGATCCTTTTCAGGAAAGCCTTTTAAAGGCAATGGCCTATGCAAGGGAATATAAAAAACAATTGATTTTGATCGCAGGTGCCATTGTTTTGGTGGTTGTGGTTTTTTCAGGGATTATATACAATTTTCAAAAAGCTGAAAATACTGCTGCTCTGCTTGTAAGTCAAGCGCTAACCCAATATGCAACAATCAATGATCCCGACAAAGGGTATCTGGAAACCAGAGATGCCTTTCAAAATATTTTTACGGAGTATGCCAATACCGTAGCTGGTAAGCTGGCAAAGGTTAAATTTGCCAAAATATGTTATGATGCTTCAAAATTTGATCAAAGTTATCAATATTATAAAGAATCCCTTGAGATATTGAAAAATGACGCCCAGATGGAAAATTTTCTTCTGGCCTCTTTGGGGAATGTAAGCCTTGCCAGAAAAGAATTTGAAGAGGCTGAGAAATATTTTCTTCAAATTGAGCAGGGCAAAACAAATCTATTAAAAGATGAAGCAAAATTTGCCCTGGCCATGTTGTATGCAACGGGTGATAAATTGGGTGAGAGCAAAAAACTATACGAGAAAATTGTTACGGAATATGAAACTTCAATGTACCGACCAATCGCCCAGAGTAAGAT
>JAQICW010000398.1 GCA_027858355.1 Desulfobacula sp. | reverse complement strand
TATTATGACCATAGGAGATATTTTCAAATCCATCCGCGCCCAAAAATGTTGCTATTTTTTCCCGGGTACCATCCAATACGTCATCTGTGCGTTGGGAAGTGATGAAGTTCCCATGGGAATTGGCGTTGCTGGTATAATAATAGTTTGAAACTGCATCAATCACAGATTGCGGAACCTGGGTACCACCGGGACCATCCAAGTAAGCCAAAGGGTATCCATTAATCTCTTGTTTTAATGATGGGAAATCATCTCTGCGACTGATAATCTTTTCAAACACTATATTCATTTTCATTATTATTCTCCAATTTTAATTTTTTTTGAAATCAACCAAGTTACACCATAACAATAATTTTAAAAGCCATAAACAGAAAAACCGCCATCAACTGCAATGCATTGACCGGTAATATAAGACGATGCCTCCATACACAAAAATGCTGCAGCAGATGCTATTTCATGCGGTTCTGCGATTCTTCCCATGGGTGTTCTGCTTAAAACGGATTTCAAATATTCTTGATCATTTAATACCTGTTCTGCCAGAGGTGTTCTTGTATACCAGGGTGCAATGGCATTGACCCTGATATTATCCCCTGCCCATTCGCAAGCCAGATTACGAGTCATCTGATTTAAAGCAGCTTTGGTCATTCCATAGGGAACACCTGTTCTTAAATGGGTAATACCGGCAACGGATATAATATTAACAACCGAAGCATTATTTGACTTTTTTAGAAGTTCATAAAAAAGTCGACATAAATGGAAGGATGAATTCATATTTGTTGATAGAACCGAATTATATTCTTCTGCTGAGTATTCATGGATTTTTTTTCTGATATTTGTTCCTGCATTATTGATCAAAATATCAAGCGACATCCATTTTTTTCTAACTTTTTCCAGGAGCTCTTCCATATCATTTAAGCAGGTTACATCGCATACACTTCCGTCTGCATCAAAACCATTTATTTTCCAGTTTTTTAACCGTTCCTGAATTAAAGTACTGTCTCTTGCAATAATATATACAGATCCACCCAGTTTAAGAATCTCACCTGCTATTGAAAAACCAATACCCTTTGTTCCTCCGGAGATTAAAGCAGTTTTTCCCTTTAATTGCCATTTGTTCATTTTTTCTCCTTTGTCTGACGTCTGAATTGACTGATTAAAAGCCCTTTATATCCTTTATATCTTTTATATGAGACACCACGCCCAAAAAAAATGCACTTCCCCTTTGGCATTGCTTTTTCTGCGACATGTTCAGCTATCTATATACCATACTTCTATTGACAAAAAGCGTCTTCCTCTCTACTATTTCTAAATCCATGGGGGCATTGTATGATATTCCCCATGGTGTTGCAAATTCAATCTTTTTGCCCTCTCATACTTCAGGAGGTCCATCATTACGGGAGGCTTGCTGGAATGGTCAGGAAGGCATGCTTCTGTATCACTCATCAGTGCAGTACATATCAACATTCCGATCCGTCAGGTAGGGATGTATACGCCTTGCTTCTTCAAGATAGCATATGTCAACAATTCCACTAAGCACGCCTGGGTCACCTCCGAGTTTTTCCAATATTTATTTCCAATATTTATTCAATCAGGCTATAGAGGAGTCTGATCTCTTCTTCCCATATGGATTGATCCGGTGTTTCAAGAACCATGGGAATATGGTCGAAGTGCGGGTCATTCATGATGAATTTGAAAGGCTCAAGCCCCAGAGATCCCTTTCCGATGCTCTCGTGTCTGTCCACCCGGCTTCCAAAGGTTTTTTTCGAATCGTTCAGGTGCATTGCTTTCAGGTAGCTGATACCCACGAGATTGTCAAACTCCTGGAGGGTGTTTTCAAACGCTTTGGCTGTCTTGATATCGTACCCGGCAGAATAGGTGTGACAAGTGTCCAGGCAGACCCCAATGCGGCTCTTGTCCCGGACATTCCCAATGATCCGGGCCAAATGTTCGAATTGATGTCCCATATTGGTTCCCTGGCCGGCAGTGTTTTCGATGACCGCCGTGACCCCGGCTGTCTGTTCCAGGGTCAGGTTGATGGATTCGGCGATCCTTTCCAGGCAGTGATCGGGATCCATTTTGTTCAGGTGGCTTCCCGGGTGTAAGTTCAGGTATCGAAGGCCCAGTTGTTCGCAACGCTGCATCTCGTCAAGAAAGGCAGTCCTTGATTTTTCGAGGGCTTCTTCTTCCGGGTGCCCCAGATTGATCAGATAACCGTCATGGGGGAGGATGTGCCTGGGATCATAACCCCCGCTCTTGCAGTTCTCCTTGAATTGGGTGATGTTTTTGTCGGTCAGGGGTTTTGATACCCACCGTCTCTGGTTCCTGGTGAACATGGCAAAGGCTTTTGCGCCAATACCTTCCGCATTTTGGGGGGCTTTTTCTGCGCCTCCGCTGGTACTGACATGGGCTCCGATATACTTCATTCTTTTCACTCCGGTGATTCATAATCTCACATTTTAATTTTGCAGATGTTTTGCCAATCTTTTACCAAGGCCAAGCAGGGTTTTTCAGGCAATTTTCATTTTTCAAAATCAAAACAATAGTTCAATTTGAAGCGATCCCTGAATCCTTTCATCTGGGACTGAAGGGTTTTGGGGACAGGACACCCATGGAGTTTTCGATATTGCCAGGCAATCCATTCTTTTTCCCCTGCCGTATAAATATGGTTTTGGCCCGGCGCTTTTTTGGATGAGCGCAACTCCCGCATGATATCCCCGGCATCTTTTTTAAACCGGGCAAGTTCGGTGAACTCTTCAATATCAATGGCAATAAAGAAATGGCCCAGCTGAATGGGAACCTTTTTGCCGACAGCATCAATTTCGTTGATCTGTTTTAGAAAATTATTCCCCTGCAAAGCTGCACAAAGGACTTCAACAATGGTGGCATATCCGTAGCCTTTATATCCGCCAGTGTCTTCGCCAATGCCGCCAAGGGGTGTCAACGCAGCCTTTCCCTTTGTCAGATCCTCAAGCACCTGGGCCGTATCGGTCCGTGTTTTGCCGTCCAGGCCGATCACCCATCCCGGGGGCAGCTGCTTGTTTGCTCTGCCGTAAACTTCGATTTTGCCCCGCTGGGAAACCGATGTGGCACAATCCAGGACAAAGGGGAATGCTTCATCAGTAGGGAATCCGATTGTCAAAGGATTTGTTCCGAGCATGTTTTCGACACCAAAGGTGGGGGCTATGGATGGCCTGGCATTGGTGCCGTTCATGCTGATCATCCCGGCGCCAGCCGCCATCAACGCATAATAGCCGGCAATGCCGTAGTGGGTTGAATTTCGAACAGCCACCATGCCCATGCCGTGGGCTTTTGCCTTGTCCATTGCCATCTGCATAGCCTTTTTGGCGATGACATGCCCCATGCCGTTGTTACCGTCCAGTACGGCAGTGGTTTTTTTATCCTTCACAATTGTGATTTTAGTGATCGGGTTCAGAATGCCTGCATCAATTCTGTCAATGTAAATGGGTTTCAACCGGCCGATGCCATGGGAATCAATGCCGCGTTTGTCTGATGTGATAAGCACATCACTGATAATGCCTGCATCTTCCTGGGGGATGCCGCTTGCCATCAGCACATCCTTCATGAACCGTTCAAGGACGTCAAATTCCACCCATTTGCAATCTGTATATGCATCTTCATATGCCATTGTCTTTTTCTCCAATATTAATGGTTGATTGAAAAC
Organism: Desulfobacula sp.; assembly: GCA_027858355.1. Next base: position 5,191 of record JAQICW010000398.1, on the reverse strand, counting down.
AGCCAATTTCCTTGTTCGTTGTAATGGTCTGACTCCTAACCAGGGGCCATCGCCTTACTTTTGTCGAATAATCTAAATATTCTTCTCCAAATTTTTGTGACAATTAGCTCTCTTCAGGTTTCACCGCATTGAATAAAAAAAGGATATACAGAATCGGTATTGTGAAGAATAGCCAAAACGAAAACATCAAGACAGCAATTCCAAACATACAAAGAAATACAGTGGAGGTGGTATGCGAATAGCCGCAGAATCTTTTATTTTCTTTTCCATAATTAACCTTATTGAGCATTTAACGTCCCGCTTGAAACCCCTCTATTTGTGTAGATTATAACAATGAATTATCCAATTTTTTTCTGTATAACTCCGTTTGACGGAGAACACTCATCCATTACCAAGAAACTCGTAATTTAACAACATATTTCATGAGTGTTATGTTGTTTTCTAATTGATTTGTGAATAAGAAGAAAGTTGCTTGTTGTTTGATTAATTGATTTTAAACCGACCGGAATTCTGATATGGATATTCCCCGGCTTGTAATTAAATGGCAAATACCATATTTTAAACCTGTTATGATCACAAATCAGCAAACATACTGGGATAAGGCAGCATCCAAAAAAGAATTTACCACACCCTTTCAGATGGATAGGTTTAAACCCTGGGTGTCAGAAGAATCCTTTATCCTGGATGTGGGCTGCGGATATGGTCGCACCCTGAATGAGCTTTATCAGGAAGGGTTTAAAAGAATTTGTGGTATTGATTTTTCACAAAAAATGATTGAAAGAGGGAAATATCTTTATCCTTATCTTGATTTAAAAAAATGCACCACAACATTTCCTTTTGAGGATAATACCTTTGATGCTGTGGTGTTGATTGCGGTTTTAACATGTATTGTGAAAGATAAAGACCAGGGGCAGCTTTTGGATGAAATAGAGCGGGTGTTAAAACCCCATGGGATTTTATATATAAATGATTTTTTGATCAACCAGGACCAACGCAATATAGACCGCTATGAAGCCTGTAAAAAAACCTGTGGGGAATATGGGGTGTTTGAACTTGATGAAGGGGCAATACTTCGGCATCACACAATAGATCACCTTTTTAACCTGACCCGCAACTTTGAAAAAAAGGATTTTCAAACCCAGATGTATACCACCATGAACAAGCATACATCCAGTGGATTTTATTATTTGGGAAAGTTAAAAAGCAAAAGTGATGATTCAGATTGAATGGGACATAAAATCATTTTTTTTGAAAGTCTGATGACAAGCACTGGAACTTTGCTGTTTTTACACAATCCCGTCCTCAAAAATAGGTTTTTTAAGCATCACCCTTTCAGGACTGAAAATCGATAAATCCAGCACGGGTTTCTTTTTAAGAATCAGCTCCGTCATGTATCGCCCCACAGCAGGACCCTGCTGCAATCCATGACCGGAAAAACCATTGGCAAGATAAAAGCCTTTCAGCTTTGGCCATTCCCCTAAAATGGCATTGGCATCCAATGTATTGACGGCATAGAGTCCGGCCCATCCTTTGATCAGCTTTAGTGATTCAAACACTGGTGCAAAATCATACAGTTCTCCCCATAATAATTCAAAACGATCTTCTTCCCATGTAAAATCAAACCCTGTGGGATCTTCTTCCATTGATTTGCCCAGCAGTAGAAGACCGCCGGTTTCCGTCCTGAAATAGAATCCCGATGGCAGAACAGTCAATGGCAGAGGACCGTCAGGTTTAAACTTGGGTGTCACAGCAAATACCTGACGTTTTACAGGGTTGACAGGAAGTTCAATGCCGATGGTTTTAACCAGTCGGGCTGCCCATGCCCCCGTACAATTAACGACCCGGGAAGAAAAAAATGTTTCATGGGAAATTGTTTTTACACCTTGAATGGCAGAAATTGACCGATTTTTATCTCCATCTGTGAGCAGTTCAACCACCTCGCCCTGTAAAAATTGAACACCCATGGATTTTGCGCAAGCCTTATATCCCATTAATACGGCATAGGCATCAAAATGTCCATCTTCCGATCCAAAGGTGCCGCCCACAATACCGTCTAAATTTTCATAAATGGGATATTTTTGTCTTATTTTTTCCAAAGACCACCATTCAATGGCACACCCCAGATCTTTCTGCATTTGAAAGGCTTTTTGGGCAGCAGGTTCCATTTTTTTATCATGCAGAAACAGATTGCCTTCCCTTCGATAAAAAATAGCCGGCTTTACCCCGTCAACAGCCATCTCATCTTCAAAATTTTCAAGGATTTTAAAGGCATATTGGGAGATCTGGACATTCTCCTTCAGACTGAACTGGATCCTGGCATTCACCATGGACAGGGTGGTAGATGCTTTTTCATAACCCAGGTCTTTTTCAATAACAATCACTTTTAAGGACGGATCCGCCATCATCAGATGATATGCTGTGGATGAACCCATAATGCCGCCGCCGATAATAATAACATCAAATTTTTTTGGTTTCATAATCTCCCCGCCATACAATGTGTTTTCTTTTTTTTGATTTATCGGACTGGAACAATTTCCAGCCAGTAACCATCCGGGTCATTGATGAAATAGATCCCCATTTCCTTGTTTTCAAAACAGATGCAGTCCATTTCTTTGTGAAGCTTGTAAGCCGCATCAAAATCCGATGTTCTAAATGCAATGTGAAACTCTTCATCCCCTAAATCATAGGGCCGGTCCATGGCTTTCAGCCAGGTGAGTTCAATTTTATTCTGGGTTGAGCCATCGCCTAAAAAAACAATAATATAACTGCTGTCTTTGGCCTCGCTTCTTCTAATTTCTTTTAATCCCAGTGCTTCATTGTAAAATGTCAGACTCTTTTCAAGATCCAGCACATTAATATTGAAATGATCTATGGTGAATTTCATGGTTATTCCTTTGTTTGGGGTTATTGTTCAAATACTGAATAATCCCAGACAATAGAGGATGGGTCAAGAAAAAAGCGATTTTACAAGTTTTTTACAACTTCTTTACTCCTTTATGACACATTGAACCAACAAGGCCTGTATAGTTAAACCCGATGAAAGACAGATTTTTATATTGCGGTTTAACAAAAAATTGATTAATTCAACAGGTAAAGGAGAGGATCATGACACACTTAAGACGTTATCAGCACCAGACAATTGTTTCATTTTTTACAGCATTGATTATTTTTGTCACAATGGCAGGGGGTGTTTGGGCAGAAAATGCCCCTTCCAGACTTATCTGCAGGGTGGAGACAGACAGGGCCGTTCTGCCGGCAGGAGATTCGCAGAATGTGGTGCTTAAGATCACCCTTGATGCGCCTTTGTCTCCGGCTGATATTAAAAGGCCTTTGGTTAATCTTGCCCTGGTCCTGGATCAGTCAGGCTCAATGAACGGTACCAAAATCCAACAGGCAAAGGCAGCTGCCATTGAAGCCTTAACCCGGCTTGGTTTGCAGGATATTTTTTCCGTGGTGGTCTATGATACCAATGTTCATACTATTGTCCCGGCTCAGAATGCCAGGAATATCCAGAGAATTATTCATACCATTCAACAGATTCGTGCCGGAGGCAGTACGGCCCTTTTTGGCGGTGTCAGCCAGGGAGCTTCCGAGATCAGGAAAAATCTTGAAAACGATTATGTTCACCGCATTGTTCTTTTGTCTGACGGACTGGCCAATGTGGGGCCCAGGATGCCGGCAGATCTTGGACGGCTCGGGGCGGCTTTGATTAAAGAAAATATTTCCGTCACAACCGTGGGTGTGGGTACAGATTATAATGAAGATCTCATGGCACAGCTTGCCCAGAAAAGTGACGGCAATACATATTTTGTTGAGTCAGGATTTGATCTTCCCAGGATTTTTTCAGCAGAATTGGGAGATGTATTAAATGTAGTGGCGAAAAAAGTAAAAGTGATCATAACACTGCCATACAATGTGCAACCCGTCAATATTATCGGAAGACAAGGCAGAATACGGGGAAATCAGATAGAACTTTATATGAATCAGCTTTATGGGGGCCAGGAAAAATATGCCCTGGTTGAAGTCAATATCCCAAAATCAACACCCGGATCAAAAATTATGGTTGCCAGGGCTGATGTAACTTATGAAAATCCCTTCACTCAAAAACTGGAAACATCAAGCGGAACTTCATATGCCAGGTTCAGCAGTGATCCCAAAAAGGTTGCCAAATCAACCAACATTGATGTGGTCAGAGAATATCAATTAAATCTGAATGCCCTGGCACAGGAAAAAGCCATTGAACTGTCTGATAAGGGAAAGAAAAAAGAGGCAGTGCAAGAACTTAAACTATCTGCTGCCAGATTGAAACAAATCGGTTCCCAATATAAGGATAAAGAATTGTTAAAACAAGCCGATGAGCTGGAAGTTCAGGCTGAGATGATTGAGGATCAGGGCATGAGCAAGAAAAGTCGTAAATTGTTGAGAACTGAATCTTATCAGAAGAAAAACCAACAGCTTTCACAATAAGCAAAAAACTGATATGGCTTAAGGTATGACAAGCAAACGATCCATAATTATATTCTGGGCACTGTTTTTAGTGCCCACCCTTATTATGGCAATTATTGCCTTTAAGCTTTTGTCCCATGAGCAGGAGCGGATCAGCCAGTCAGCTCTGCATGCTCTAAGTGACAGGGCAAAAACCATTTCTGAAACCATCCACCTTACGGTAGAAGCGGTTCAGGATAATCTTACACAGTCTTTACTGGTTATTGATCAGGGTGAACTTAAGAAAAACCTTATTAAATGGGAAGAGACAAATCCTCTGGTGCGTAATGTGTTTGTCTATAAAAAGGATCAGAATCTTGAATACCCGGTCAGGGGATTGGAATCCACCCTTGAGGAAAGGCTTTTTATTGCCCGGTATGATTCGTTATTTTCAGGGAGAATAAAATTTGATTTTAATGAAGATTCTTTAAGGGATGAATCAAAGATAAATGGTGTGGCAGATTCTTATTCAGGCTTGCGCAGATATGATTCTGCTCCAAAAAAACAGACAGAATCGTCCCGCCAAAAGCTTGTCGCCCTGTCAAGAGTGGCGCAAAAAGCACCTGCTTTAGAGCAGCAGGCCATTTTTTCCGAGGCAAAAAAGTAAGAATTTTTAGAAAAGTCAGGATGGATTCCCTGGTTCAGTGAGAACAACCTGTACATACTGGGCTGGGTGCAGAAATTTGAGAATGGGCCGGTATACGGG
>JAQICW010000386.1 GCA_027858355.1 Desulfobacula sp. | reverse complement strand
GACTACGTCTTTGGTTTTAGACTCAGCCGACTGTCATAAAATGAATGGTATCCCCTTCAATTCTAAATAATATCTTCATTGATATCATCCTTTATTAGGAATTTCTGACATAATATGTTCTGAAAGGGCTGTGATGGTAAGGCTTGGGTTTACGCCAAGATTGGCTGAAACAACAGATCCGTCGGCCACATAAAGATTGGGATAATTGAACAATTCCCCAATATTAGAAACAACACCATTTTGGGGCGAAGCGCCCATGCAGCACCCTCCTAAAATATGGGCTGTTGTTGACAGATTTAAAACAACCTCGGGAAACGAGCTTAAGGGAATCCCATCTATTTTCTTTGCCAGACGTTTGGCAGTTTCATTAGCCACGGGGTTATAACTGGGAGACCTTTCAAATCCTTTTGGAATTTCAGAGTTTATTGATTTACGGCCAAACCGCCACCACCTTGGCTTATATTTCAACTTCAGATGATTTTTATCCGTCTGCATCACCAGCAGAACAGACATGGAGGCTGCCTTGCCCAATGGCCATAACATCCGAATAAATCTGAATGGATGTTTTGCAATATTTCCAAAAAATCTTAAAATCCTTGGCACCTTTCCGCCACCACCGGACATGATGGTGAGAAGATTTAAAAGCACATCAGATCCTTTATTGAATCTCACAATTTCAATATGGGTGTTAGCATCGGGGTAAATCCCTGATGTTATGGCTATCTGGTCATTCCAATTACTTGTTTTATCATTGGATTTAACACCGATCAGCACCTCGGAATTGGTTCTTACAAAATTTCCCAGTTCATGGGAAATATTGGGCAGCATTCCCTTGTCCCTGCACTCATTTAAAAGTTTTACAGTGCCTAAAACACCACCTGAAAAAACAACCCCTTTGGCTTTATATATTTTTTCTTTTTTAAAAAATCCCGTAGTATTTCGGGTTATGACCTCGTAGCCCCCATGAACTTTTTTAACACCTGTAACACAGGTTTCCGGGATAATCTCTGCACCCAGGCCCTTTGCAAGATAAAGATAATTTTTATCCAGAGTATTTTTTGCTCCCACAGGACACCCGATCATACAGGCACCACAAAAGGTACATCCAGTCCTGTCAGGTCCTTTACCATCAAAATAAGGATCTGGAATAGTCTTATCAGGTTCACCGAAAAATATTCCCACATCATTCTTATGAAAAGTATCTTTCCCCGTCATTTCCATGCCCACTTCTTTTAACAGCGTATCAGCCTTTCCCACCTGGGGACTTAAGTTTGCTCCCAGCATTTTCCTTGCTGTTTCATAATGGGGCATCAAGGTTTTTTGGACATCCTCAATACACCAGTCCGGGCTTTCAAACACCTCATCAGGAGGGATGAGAAGCTGGTTGGCATAGACAAGGCTTCCGCCGCCAACACCGCCGCCATGAAGAATCATGACATGCTTAAACAAGGTGAGCATCTGATATCCATAGCAACCAACGGCTGGCAGCCATAAATATTTTTTAATATTCCAGTTGGTTTTTGGGAAATCCTCTGTCTTCCATTCTTTTCCTTTTTCAAGGACCCCCACACGATATCCTTTTTGTGAAAGCCTTAAGGCAGAGACACTTCCGCCAAACCCGGAACCGATGACAATATAATCAAAATTTTGTTGTGTTGATCCCATTATACACCCCTCAAAGCAAGGTCCATTTGATCAATACTATTTTTTTTATGACGGATAACCTAAAGGTCACACGTAACCTGAAGGTCACAAGTAATCTATCAGTATGGCCTTAAGTTTTCCAAGACAGCCAGAATAAAAATGATCACAATCTTTGATAATTTCATATTTCGGATCAATCTGACACCGATTGATATGCTCTTGAATCTGGTCTTTTGGGGCGATTTCATCATTAGCACCGGTGACAATAAGGCCTGCGGAGGGCATTTTTTTAATGTCATCAAAACTCATAAATCCCACAGGCGGCGATACCATTATATGGTCTTCTATCTTACACCCCTTTGAAACAACCAAAGCATTCATTCTTGCACCAAAAGAATACCCGGCAAGACAGATCTTTTGATAACCATTTTCCATTAGCCAGGACATGGCAGCCCTGATATCGTTCTGCTCCCCGTTTCCATTGTCAAACATGCCCGTGCTGTTACAGGTTCCCCTGAAGTTGAATCTCATAGTTGTAAATCCTTTTTCAAAAAAAGAATCTGCAATGGTCATTACCACGGGATTATCCATATTCCCGCCATAAAGCGGATGGGGATGACAGATAATAACTGCCTTTTGAGACGTATTTTTCCTTAAGCTGCCCTCAAGTTTTATATTTCCACACTCAATTGTAATCTTCGACTCCATTGGCCTGATCCTGTCGTATAAAACTCTTCATGATTTATTTTTTAGCATTCTTTAATGATGCTTTGATAAACTCCCTGAACAATGGATGCGGGTTCTGGGGTTTGGATTTGAATTCCGGGTGGAATTGACATCCAAGATACCATGGATGGTCTTTAAGCTCTACGATTTCAACCAGTTCGTGATCAGGAGAAGTACCGCTGATGATAAGCCCTGCCTCCTCAACCAGTCTGTCTTTATATTCATTGTTAAATTCAAAGCGGTGTCTGTGACGTTCTGAAATTTCTTCCTGTTTATAGGCTTTCATGGCAAAGGTATCAGGAACAAGTTTACAAGGATACGCGCCAAGACGCATGGTTCCGCCTTTATCAGAATCTTCATCTCGCTTTTCAATCTTTTGGGTCTGCTCGTCATACCATTCTTTCATAAGATAAATTACAGGATATGGCGTATAGGGATCAAACTCCTGGCCATGGGCCTCGTCAAGGTGAAGCACATTCCTGGCGATATCAATCACTGCCATGTGCATACCAAGACAAATTCCAAAATAAGGCACCTTATTCTCTCTTGCATATTTTGCCGCAAGAATCTTTCCTTCAATCCCCCTTGAGCCAAATCCACCCGGGACAAGAACCCCATCGCTTTTGGAAAGAATTTCTACAACATTGTTTTCTGTCAAGGTTGTAGAATCGACATATTGAAGATTAACCCTGGCATCATTGGAAACCCCACCGTGGGAAAGCGCTTCATTCAGACTTTTATAACTTTCCGTCAGGTCAACATACTTGCCTACAATAGCTATATTCACTGAAAATCTTGGATTTTTAAGCCGTTCAACCACTTCTATCCATTCATCCAGCCTTGGCGCCCTGGCCCAGATGTTCAGCTTTTTTAATATCTTATCACCAAGCCCTTCTTTATTGTAAACCAGGGGAACTTCATAAATACAGTCCACATCTTTTGCAGTAAAGACATCATCTGCTCCCACATTACAAAAAAGCGCAATTTTTTCTTTAATCTCCTGGGACAGGTAATGTTCAGTTCTGCAAAGAAGAATATCCGGCTGGATACCAATACTTCTAAGTTCTTTAACACTATGCTGTGTGGGTTTTGTTTTTACTTCACAGGCAGTTTTAATATAAGGAACAAGGGTCAGATGGATATAGATAACATTGGATGCCCCGGCATCTGTCTTAAACTGCCGGATAGCTTCCAGAAAAGGCAAAGATTCAATATCACCAATGGTACCGCCGATCTCAACAATCACAACATCAGCGTCATCAGAGACCAGGCAGATGCTCCGCTTGATTTCATCGGTAATATGAGGGATAACCTGTACCGTACCACCCAGATATTCGCCTTTGCGTTCTTTGGTAATCACCTGGTCATAAATTTTGCCCGTGGTAAAATTATTATTTTTACCAAGTTTGGCATGGGTGAATCTTTCATAATGGCCCAAATCAAGATCTGTTTCCGCCCCATCATCTGTTACAAACACTTCTCCATGCTGAAATGGATTCATTGTCCCGGGATCAACATTTATATAGGGGTCTAGTTTTTGTATGGTAACCGTCAGGCCCCGACTTTCAAGAAGCATTCCTATGGAAGCGGATGCAAGTCCTTTGCCTAAAGATGACAATACGCCTCCGGTAACAAAAATATACTTGGTATTTTTAGCCATTCTCCCTCTCTTGTTTAAAATTATTCATATAGTTTTTTAAAATCTTCCAGGCGCTTGTCAAGCTCATCAACCTGTTTGGAATTCTCATCCAGAGAACCGGGATCATTTCTCGGGTATAATCGCTCAATATGTTCAATATCAAATAAAGAAGCGGAAAATCCTGATTTTAAATCCAGGCTTTTCACTTCAACCATTGCAAACAATTGGTTGTCCAAAAAAATACTGACCTGCATGGGGTACCAGGTTTTGCTGAACCGCTGCCAGTTTTGATATAAAAATTCAACCTTCAGGTCATTTTTTTCAACCACATATCTTATGGGAAAAACAGTATCCTTTTCTATCCAGAGGCTTGCAAAGGATTTTCCTTTTGCAAGGGATTGGCCTATGACATAGCAAATGGTATCATTATATCTTTTAAAGGTTACCTTGTCAGTATCAATCCCTGCCGCTATAATCTGATTTAAAAGGCTTTCATAATCACGATAAAAAAGGATATCAGTATACAGATCAACCAATGGTTTATCATGGGAAACAATAACCCCATCCTTAACTTTTACAAATCTGAAATCAGATTCAACACTGAAACTTGTTATGGTATCTGAAATGATTTCAGCCCTGAGTCGGTTGGGGTATAGGTGAATCAGTTTTTCCTTTAATTCAACATAACCTTCTTGTTTGTCCTGGTAATTTAAAATCTTTTTGGTCTGAAAGGCTTCAATACCAACAGGCTGTTTGATCTTTTCAACAACAAGGTGAAGAAGGTGAGGCGCCTGGGGGACAAAGGCCTCACCCATACCTGGCATCAGTATGAAAAACAGCATAAAAAAGATTGAAAAAAAGATTTTTTTCATAGCCTAAAGATCACACATAACTTAAAGGTCACACGTAACTTAAACTTCACACGTGACCTGAAGGTCATAAATAAATTTAAAAAATCAAACAAAAAGATTTTCCGGAAATGCTGCACTGTCTCCCAGCATTTCTTCAATCCTGATGAGTTGATTATATTTAGCCACCCTGTCACTCCTGGACATTGATCCTGTTTTTATCTGTCCTGAATTTATACCCACGGCAAGATCGGCAATAAAAGAATCCTCTGTTTCTCCTGATCGATGGGAAACAACCGTTGTATAACCGGATTCTTTTGCCATTTGAATGGTATCCAGTGTTTCTGTAACCGTTCCAATCTGATTCAATTTAATCAGGATTGAATTGGCAATTCCAAGCTCAATTCCTTTTTTAAAAATATCAGGGTTTGTTACAAAAATATCATCTCCAACAATCTGTATGGAATTTCCAAGCCGTTCAGTCATGATTCCCCATGAATCCCAATCTCCTTCAGCAAGGCCGTCTTCTATGGAATATAAGGGGTATTTTTCAATCAAGCGTTCATAATAATCAATCAAATCAATGGCTGAAAGCTCTTTGCCTTCTGACTGGAAAATATATTTACCATCTTTATAGAATTCTGAAGCAGCAGCGTCAAGGGCTATACCGATATCCTTACCCGGCCTGTACCCGGCAGCTTCAATGGCATTGATAATATATTCCAACGCCTCTTCATTGGATTTAAGGTTTGGGGCAAACCCTCCTTCATCCCCCACTGCTGTACTTAATCCTTCTCCCTTTAGTATCTTTGCAAGATGATGAAAGGTCTCAGCTCCCATGCGTACCGCTTCAGTAAAACAAGTTGCACCAAAGGGAAGAATCATGAATTCCTGAATATCCAGGTTGTTTGGTGCATGAGCTCCGCCATTGATGACATTCATCATGGGAACAGGCATCACCCTGGCATTAATCCCGCCCAGATGCCGGAACAGAGGGATTTCACATGAATTGGCCGCAGCTCGTGTTGCTGCCATGGACACGCCTAAAATTGCATTGGCACCAAGTCTTGATTTATTTTCCGTGCCATCTATATCGATCATGGTTCTGTCAAGGCCTGCCTGATCCATGACGTCATATCCAATGATTTCAGGCGCAATCACTTCATTGACATTGGCAACAGCGTTTAAAACACCCTTACCTAAAAAACGACTTTCAAAATTATCCCGAAGTTCAAGAGCTTCTCTTGTGCCCGTTGAGGCCCCGGATGGAACCGCTGCTCTGCCCGTTGCACCACAGGCCAGTGTAACATCAACTTCAACCGTTGGATTTCCTCTGGAATCAAGGATTTCCCTTGCTCTGATATCAATTAATTCAGTCATGCCCCCCCCCTTTTTCCTAAATATATTTTTTTCTTATGACCTATAAAATTTTTATGATTTGTTGCCACCTACTAATAGCAATATCCATTCTGACATTCAAGGCTATTCTTAACCTTGACAAATAAAAACCACTCTTATATTTAAAAAAGCAACTTTAGAAAAGTTGTACCGGCTATAGGTACTTAATTGATAAATAATATGAGGAGTCTTGAATGAACATTCTATTTTTTGGACCAAACGGCAGTGGCAAAGGAACCCAGGGATCTATCCTGAAAGATAAATATAATTTTGCTCACATTGAATCAGGGGCTATTTTCCGTGAAAACATCAAAGGCGGAACTGAGCTTGGCAAAAAAGCAAAAGAATATATTGATAAAGGAGATCTGGTTCCTGATGAAATCACCATCCCAATGGTTCTTGACAGGATAAAACAGGATGACTGCAAAAACGGATGGCTTCTGGACGGTTTTCCCAGAAATAAAGTTCAGGCTGAAAAACTTCATGCCTCTTTGGAAGAAGCTGGCATCAAACTCAATTATGTTATTGAAATGCTTCTTGACAGAGAAATCGCAAAAAACAGAATCATGGGCCGCCGCCTTTGCGTAAACGACAACAACCACCCAAACAATATTTTTATTGATGCCATTAAACCAGATGGAGACAAATGCAGGGTTTGCGGCGGAGCATTGACCAAACGGGATGATGATCAGGATGAAACTGCCATTGATAAACGTCATTCCATCTACTATGACACTGACACAGGCACACTTGCTTCTTCCTACTATTTCAGAGATCTGGCAGAAAAAGACGATTCTATAAAATATATTACACTGGCAGGTGAAAAAGATCTTAAATCTGTAACAAATGAGTTGATTTCCAAAATCTAAGACCTGTTGGTTGAACTTCAAATTTTAAAGCCTTTCTATTTTCAATTCCAGGTGGGAAGGCTTTATTTTTTCCTTGCTTTTAAAGCGTTTGTTTGCTACAAAGTTCGGTTATAAATATCTTGATATTTAAATACACTATGAAAGGGGCGATGTTTTTTGAAGGAAATTACAGTCACGGTTATTGATAACGATGTTGAAAGAGCATTAAGAATATTGAAGAAGAAAATCCAGAATGATGGCCTCTTCAAACGTCTTAAAGTGATAAAGCATTTTGAGAAACCATGTCAGTTAAGACGACGCAAGATGAGAGAAGCAATGAGAAGACAAAGAATTGCTGCTTCAAAATTACGCAGAAGAAATAGGTAAACCATTAAAATTCACCCGGTATAAATTTTTTACTCAATAATTTATGTCGGGTTTTTTCTTTGCAAAATGAAAAAAAATGCCTACCAGAAGTGTCTTGATAAAATTTACAAACTAGGCCGTTTCGGCATTAAGCTTGAGCTTGACACCATATTAAATATTTTAAACATTTTAAACAACCCCCAGAAAAATTATCGTCTGGTTCATGTGGCCGGCACCAATGGCAAAGGATCTACTGCCACATATATCGCATCAATCTTACAAAAAGCCGGATTTAAAACAGGACTTTATACCTCCCCCCATCTGGTTAAATTTAATGAACGGATCTCAATTAACGGCAAACAAATTTTAAATGACCAGATTGTGGCCGCCTATGAAGCGGTTCATGCAGCAGATATTGGGAAAAGAAAAGCCACTTTTTTTGAAATTGCAACAGCCATGGGATTTTACCACTTTTCAAAAGAAAACGTGGACTGGGCTGTTATTGAAACGGGCATGGGAGGAAGGTTTGATGCTACAAATGTCATAAACCCCCAGGTGAGTGTTATTACCAACCTGTCCATCGAACATACAGACTATCTGGGAAAAACCATTAAAGATCTGGCAAAAGAAAAAGGTGGAATCATCAAACAGAGTACGCCTGTTGTCATTGGAGTGTCTCAGCCTTCAGGACTTGACGTCATCAAACAGCTTGCAAAAGAAAAATCCTCTGATCTCTTTATCTATAAAAAAGATTTTTCCACTAGAAAAAATCCAAACCAAAACACCTATACATACACTGGATTGAACAAAAACTTTCATCGTCTGGTAAAGCCCTTGCCCGGAGATCACCAGAAAGAAAACTTAAGTTTTGCCCTTGCCGCCTGTGAACTGATTTTTGAAAAATTAAAAAAGACTGACAAAAAATACAATTTTAATGGAAACCTTGTTCAAGAGGGACTTTTACTTGTCAAATGGCCGGGAAGGCTTGAGCATGTCAGGCAAAATCCTCTGGTAATTATTGATGGTGCACACAACCTTATGGCCGCCAGGATGCTTGGCAAATATTTATCCTCAACCTTGAAAAACAGAAAACTGACACTTGTCATTGGCATCCTTGATGACAAACCCTATGAAAAAATGCTTAAAAGCCTTGTTCCCTGTGCTCAACATATTATTATAACAAAGGCAAAAATTAACAGAAGCCTTGACCCCTCAGTATTAAAAGAAGCTGCTCAAAGATTTACCCTATGCCCTGTCACTATTATTGAAGATGTAAAAGAGGCTGTAACCCATGCCATTGACACTTCAAATACAGAGGATGCCATTTGTATTGCCGGATCACTCTATGTTGCCGGAGAAGCCAGAGAAAAATTTAAAAATGACCTTGAACATTAGTCATGGTTCAAGTATTATATGATTTTCGCGCTCGTAGTCCAGTGGAT
>JAQICW010000374.1 GCA_027858355.1 Desulfobacula sp. | reverse complement strand
TTCCTGTATGCAGCCACTTCATCCGGGTTTTCATTGATGATGTTTTCGACCATTATTTCAAGCTCAACTGAATCTGAGACCTGCTCAAGACCTTTTTCTTTTACAATAATTTCCGGGTCTTTTTTTGTCTCAACCATTTCATCAAACACAATTTTTGCAGCACTGGAATTGATTTTCTTGTTTTCAACCAGTGTTAACAATTTTGAAAAAACAATGGCTGTGACAGGTGACTCGGAAATTGATATCCCTTTGCTGTTCAGCATGGCTAAAAGGGTTGACATGATCCAGTTGGCAGCCTGTTTTTTGTCGTTTAAAGGTTTTGATGCTGTTTCAAAAAATTCAGCAAGATCAATGGAGGAAGTTAACACTTTGGCATCATAGTCACTGAGTTTATAATCTTGTATAAACCTTGACTGTTTTGCATGGGGAAGTTCGGGCATGGTTTTTTTGACTTCCTGTATCCATTGATCATCAACAATTAGGGGCACAAGATCTGGATCAGGAAAATATCTATAGTCATGGGCTTCTTCCTTGCCACGCATGGAAGTTGTTTTGTTTTTTAAAGGGTCCCAGAGTCTTGTCTCCTGGATCACCTGTTTTCCTTCTTCTAAAAAATATGTCTGCCGTTCAATCTCATAAAGGATCGCTTTTTCTACATTTTTAAAGGAATTAAGGTTTTTGAGTTCTGATCGTATTCCAAACTCTTTTTGTCCCCTGGGTCGAAGGGATATATTGGCATCACACCTGAAACTTCCCTCTTCCATGTTGCCGTCACAGACATCAATATATTTCAGGATGGCGTGCAGTTTTCTTAAATAGGCACCTGCCTCCTGGGCTGTCCTGATGTCCGGTTCGCTGACAATCTCGATTAAGGGAACCCCGGTTCTATTTAAATCCACCATGCTTCTTGCCCTTGCAGGATCATGGATAAGTTTGCCTGCATCTTCTTCCATGTGAATTCGTGTAATGCCTATTGTCTGGTTACCATTTGCCTGGTTACCATTTGCCTTGGTTTCAATTTCAAGAAATCCATGTTCAGCAATGGGGGCGGCATATTGTGATATCTGATATCCTTTGGGAAGATCTGGATAAAAATAATTTTTCCTGTCAAACCTGCTTTCCTGATTGATTTTGCAATTTGTGGCAAGAGCCGCTTTAATGGCAAAGGTGACCGCCTTTTTATTCAGAACGGGCAGAACGCCGGGCATGCCTGTACAAACCGGGCAGGTATTGGTATTGGGAGGGTTTCCAAATTTGGTGGAGCAGCCACAGAAAATTTTGGTTTTGGTTTTCAGTTGTGCATGGACCTCAAGACCGATAACAGGTTCAAACTGCATAAATAATTATTTTCCTTATCTAAAAAATTCAAACATAACCTGTCTTTATAACCTTGATAGGGTTATAAGGCAATGATTTTTTAGACAACCCTGATCCATCAGCAAGGTGCCACCTGCTACGTTGACTGCGGTCGTTCCTCCCTGCGGAGTATGACGTATACGCCTCACTCGTCACTCCTTGTCGCCTTGCTAATGGCCAGGGATGGTGTACAGCCCATGGCCGGGCCGGCAAACGAAAATTTGATGAAGGATTTTGGACAACTTAAGAACTATATCTATTTCTGGAAGAAATTAATTAATGCCTGGCTAAATTCGTCAGAATCCTTTTTCTGCAATCTGCCAAGGATTTTGATAATAATGGATTTGTCTATCGTGGCAAATTTCATCCTTATCATGGATGGTTTTGGCAGATTGGATTTTTCCCATTCTCTTATTTTATAATCTCCCATTTTGTGCTGCGTAGCTATTTTGCTCGTGACAAATGCAATGACCACATCCTGATCACCATTATATTCGTTTGGAGAGATAATTAATCCAGGCCTTTTTTTTACGGCGGATAAATCAGTGAAAGGGAAAGGAACCAGCACAACATCCCATTTTTTATAATTCATTGTAGATTTCATCCTCATCATTATCCCATTCCATAAAAGATGATTCAGACAATTTCATTATTTCATTCAGATTATCCTTTTCAGACAGCCTTTGGATTTTTACCTTATTTTTTTTAATATAATCTTCAATTAATTCTGAGATAATCTTTCCCATGGTTTTACCTTCGATTGTTGCAATGACTTTTAACGTTTTCTTTTTATCAGTATCAATTCTAATACTCATTACGCTCATTTTTTATCTCCTACTTGTAGTTTAATCTACAATATAATATAAATTATTTTAATATATCATACAAGAAGTTTTTTATCAAAAATATTTTATCACTGAAGGCCAGAAAAACAGGGTCAGAAAAAAGGTTTGCAAAGATATTTTGATTGTAATAGTTTGTACCAAAAATAATTCTGGATAGTAATTACAAAGGATGTTTTAGATGAAGTTTTTCTTTTGTGTCATTGGCATGGTCATGATTGTTGAGGGGTTGCCATATTTTGCATTCCCCGGAAAAATGAAAGGAATGGTTCAAATGATGATCAGTCTTGAGGATACAAAGCTCAGAAAATTCGGCTTTGTTCTGATGCTGGCAGGGCTTTGCATTATTTATTTTGCCATGGATGGACGTTGATGTTTAAATCGCGTGTGACCTTCAGGTTATCTGACTATGATTATGATCTGCCAAAGGAAAAAATTGCCCAGATACCCTGTAAAAACAGGAGTGAGTCAAGGCTTTTGCATGTGGATCGAAAAGCTGAAATCTTTTCCCATTATCAATTTAAAGACATTACAAAATTGCTGAGGCCTGGTGACCTTTTGGTGATCAATAATACCAGGGTAATTCCGGCAAGGCTGTTTGGCACAAAAGAAACCGGCGGTAAGGTTGAAGTATTGATTATTGATTATGCAGCCGGCATGAAAAATTTTGAAAAAACAGGTTTTTTTCAGTGCGACTGCCTGATTAAGGCATCCCAGAGTCCGAAAAAGGGGCAAGGCTTTTATTGGAAAAAAAGGTTGAGGCAAGGGTTGAATCTGTAAAGGCGGGCATATCAGAAATAAAATTTTTAAATGGGGGACAATTTTTAGAATTTTTAAAAAAATTCGGCAAAATTCCTTTGCCCCCTTATATAAAGAGAGATGATCCCGGTTCCGGTCAAAATGATTGGGAAGATTACCAGACTGTTTATGCATCTAAAGAGGGTGCTGTTGCAGCACCCACAGCCGGGCTTCATTTTACAGAGGCGCTCATGGGCGAACTTTTAAACAAAGGCATTGAATTTGTACAAATCACCCTCCACGTCGGATATGGAACCTTTGTGCCGGTCAAAGTGGATGATATCAGGGATCATAAGATCCATTCTGAAACCTTTGATTTATCCAGGGAAACAGCAAACACTATCAATAGGGCCAAAGACGAAAACCGCCGTGTGATTGCCGTGGGGACCACCAGTGTCAGAACACTTGAATTTCTTTGTGATGAAAACGGTCGGGTCACCCCGAAAACAGGGTTATGCGATCTTTTTATATATCCTGGATACAATTTTAAATGTGTTGATGCCATGATTACCAATTTTCACCTTCCAGAATCCACGCTTTTGATGCTGGTGTCTGCATTTTACACCAGGCAGAAAATATTGGATGCCTACCAGGAAGCAAAACTTAAGGATTATCGTTTTTTCAGCTATGGCGATGCCATGCTCATTGAATAAAAAACATGTTGAAATTTAAATTATTAAAACAATCAGAGGAAGTAAACGGTTCCCAGAGCTCAAGGGCCAGGCTTGGAACCATTACAACGGATCACGGTGTTATTGACACGCCGATTTTCATGCCCGTGGGAACCCTTGGGTCAGTAAAGGCGATGAGTGTAGAAGAACTTGATCATTGCAAGGCCCAGATTATTCTTGGCAATACCTATCATTTGTATTTACGTCCAGGGTGTGAGGTAATTCAACACATGGAAGGCCTTCATGAATTTATCCGCTGGGATAAGCCCATGCTGACGGATTCCGGGGGGTTCCAGTTTTTTTCTCTGGCAAAGCTGGCCAAATTTACAGATGAAGGGGTTGCTTTCCAATCCCATATTGATGGATCAAGACATTTTTTTTCTCCTGAAAAAGCAGTCGAGATCCAGATGATTCTGGGCTCTGATATCATGATGTCCCTTGACTTTTGCATGGGGTATCCAGCCAGTGAACGACAGACCATGGACGCTGTGAACAAAACCTTTATGTGGGCAAAAAGAGGCTTTGATTTCTGGCAGACAGAAGGGAGTATGAACAATCTGTTCGGGATTATACAGGGCGGGATGACAAAGCAGCTTCGGTCTCTTTCAGCTGAACAATTGACCGGGATTGATTTCCCAGGGTTTGCCATTGGGGGCTTAAGTGTGGGGGAACCAAAGGATCTCATGTATGAAATGGCAGACCATACCCTTCCCTTGATGCCGGTTCACAAACCCAGATATATCATGGGGGTTGGCACGCCCCAAGACCTGGTGGAGCTGGTTGATATGGGATGTGATATGTTCGATTGTGTCATGCCATCCAGAAATGCCAGAAATGGCCAGTTGTTTACCTCAAAGGGAACCATAAATATTCCCAATGCCAGATTCAAGTTTGACAAAGAGCCCATTGATGCGGACTGTGATTGTTATACCTGTCAAAATTATTCAAAAAGCTATCTGCGGCATTTGTATAAATCCCGCGAACTTTTATCCTACCGCCTGAACACCATCCATAATATTTATTATTATCTTGATTTGATGGAAAAAATGCGGGATGCAATAAAAAAAGACAGATTTTTAGAGTTTAAAAAAGATTTTTATTCTAAACGCTTATGAGAGATAAGAAGCAGAGTGGAGATTTTATTTTTCATGGGTCAGAACCAATATTTTTAAAGACAAGGAAGTCACTATATGCATGAAATGGGAATTGCTCAACAACTGGTTCAAATTGCCCTGGACTCTATTCCCAGAGAGATTAAGAATCCCAGGGTGGAAAAAGTGAATCTGAAAATCGGAAGGCTTGCAGCAGTGGTTGAGCACAGTTTAACCTTTTGTTTTGAGATCATAACAAAGGATACGCCTTTGGAGGGGGCAAGACTGAACATTGACTTTATTGCTGTAATGGTACATTGTAAATCCTGTGATAATAACTGGGAAGTGACAGGACCAGTTTTTAAATGTCCTTTTTGTGAGGATGGGGATGTTGAAATGCTCACAGGAAGAGAAATAGAGATTCTTTCCCTGGAACTTACAGACTAAATAGTATTTGAACGAAAACTCACTCATCTACTGCGTTGCTGCAAAATTTTGC
>JAQICW010000303.1 GCA_027858355.1 Desulfobacula sp. | reverse complement strand
ATTATTTCAAAATCCTATACCACAATAGAAACCATGGCCAACCTTAACCAGGCGCTCTTGTTTTTAAAGAACAACAATCTTGATCCTGCAAACCATCTTGTGACAGTGACGGCCAAAGGCAGTCCTGGTGATGATCCCTCAAGTTCAGGCTTAGGTTCTTTTCACATGTTTGATTTTATTGGGGGAAGATACTCTGTGACCTCTGCCGTTGGAGGACTTCCTTTAAGCCTTGCCTTTGGCTTTGATATTTTTCATCGGTTTTTAAAAGGCTGCCATACAATGGATTTACATGCCTTGAATGCCCCTGAAGAAAACAACATTCCTTTGATAGCAGCTTTAATCAATATCTGGAATTCCAATTTACTAGATTATCCTGCCCTGGCAATTATTCCCTATTGCACCGCCCTTTCCAATCTTTGCCCCCATGTGCAACAATTATATATGGAAAGTCTTGGCAAAGGAGTCACATCTGCCGGTAAAAGTACAAACCATAAAACCGGGGTAATCATTTTTGGTGAACCTGGAACAAATGCCCAGCATTCATTTTTTCAGCTTGCCCATCAGGGCAGCCCTTTTCCCATTGAATTTATTGGTGTGGCAACCCCGGTTTACAATAAAAGCCAGGCAACATTAAAAGGTGTTTATAATCATCAGGAATTATGGGCTAATATGATTGCCCAGGCCATGGGCCTGGCAAAGGGAAAGAATGATGATAACAATGCAAAATATTTCTCTGGAAACAGGCCGTCTTCCACCATTGTCATAAATGACCTGACACCTGAGAGCATTGGAATGCTGCTGGCTTTTTATGAAGCACGGACTGTATACGAGGGATTTATTTTAGGTTTAAACCCTTTTGATCAATTCGGTGTTGAACTGGGGAAAGTGCTTGCCACCGATATCAGGGAGCAAATAAAAAGAAAAAATATTGATAAAACTTATGATTTCACTTCCCTTGATACGGCTACAAAATTTTATCTTGATATCCTGTTTAAAGGATCATTATAAAAACTTATAAATTATGCTTCCCCAGGTAAGGCCGGCTCCAAGACCAGTAAAAAGAACGACATCACCTGATTTGCCGATCCGTCCCTGTTCCATTGCCTCATGAAGGGCAATGGGGATACTTGCTGCCGTGGTATTTCCATATTTTTGAATATTATGAAATATTTTATGGTCATCTAATTTTAAAAATTGTCCAAGGGCTTGATTAATTCTCATATTGGCCTGGTGCGGGATAATCAGATCAATTTCATCAAGACTGATTTGCGCTTTTTCAAGGGATTCGTTTATAACATTAGGCAGCATTCTAACCGCTTTTTTAAAAATAGCCGGGCCATCCATGACAGGAAAATATCTTGGATCATCAAAGGGTATATCCATCGGGAATCGACATGGCAGTCTTGAGGCAGGCAGTTCAGTCATTAAAGCGGAAGCCAAATTGCCGTCTGCATGAAGAGCTGAAGACAGTACGCCCGCATCTTGTTTCGTTTCTACGCCTTCAATGCACAGGGCTCCTGCCCCGTCACCAAATATAACAGTAATATCCCGCCCCCTGGTTGTTTTATCAAGGCCGGAGGAATGGACTTCTCCTCCCACCAGAAGAATTTTGCTGGCAAGGCCTGATTTTATATAGGCATCTGCAGTGGCCAGACCATAAAGAAATCCCGTGCACTGCTGCCGGATATCCAGCGCAGGCGTTGAATCAAGTCCCAGCTTTGCCTGTAGCAGACACCCAGACCCTGGAAACATAATATCCGGGCTAAGGGTTGCAAATATTATAAAATCAAGATCCTGTGCCGCCCAGCCAGCATTTTCCAAAGCTATTTTGGAAGCCTCAAACCCCAGATCGGATGCACCGGTTTCCCCATCAATCCAATATCTTTGCTCAATACCAGTCCTTTGTTTTATCCACTCATCAGAAGTGTCTATCATTTTTTCAAGGTCATGGTTGGTAATAACATTGGGTGGTACAAACATCCCAGTACTTTTTATGATGCTTTTCTTCATTGAGCCTTCCTTGTCCATGAATTATCATATTGATAAATTTTCAATCCTGCTATACTATGCACGCCTTTTAGTAAAACTTTATGAATTTGGCACGAACCTTA
>JAQICW010000261.1 GCA_027858355.1 Desulfobacula sp. | reverse complement strand
TAATTATAGATGGTACAAATTGAAGCTGAATTGCTAAATAAGTTTAATTTGATTTTGAGGGTATTTAATACTGCGAAAGCAGCATAAAATAACCCATTTTCAACCCAAGTATTTTCATTCCAATCCATTGACCCTTCTGCTCTTCGCCCAAAATTTCCCTCATTTAATTTTTGTCACTTTTTATCACTTCGGGCCTGCTTGATTATCCTCCTCCAAGATATATACCTCGCAATAAAAAAAAAGTTGTTAAAAACATTGAAGTTGACACCACCCCTATATCCTGTAACATTGCTGATCTTGAGGCATAACTCCGTACCTTCGATTACAATAATAGCATGTCGAAATATCACAGAGAAAAAGAAGGATTTTTTATGTTATAGATCGGGTTTTATAAGAAATCAATCAGGGTAAACCCTGATTTTTTTAAAAAAGAACTCTTTTAATAAATTTGATGGAAACAATCTTGGCTGTGAAAAGCCGAGCAGGCCATAATTTTTCTTTTTGAATTAAAGATTGACTTGTGGGAAAGGGGGAAACCGCATATAAAGAAAATTAATTTTGAAAAGGATTAAAAAATGGCATTAATATTGAATATTCTATGGTTTGTTTTTGGTGGAGGACTTCTGGCCTGGATTTTATGGGTTCTGCTGGGCTGTCTGCTTTGCACCCCTGGGGAAGAAACCTGTACCAAAATAAATTGCAAAAGCGTATAATGCATGCTAAAAAATGCATAAGCTGGATTGTTTTAAATTCATTGCCGTCTTAGCTTTTGTGATTATGTTAGGACCTCATAACAATCAAAATAAAAGGTTTAAATATGGCGAAAAATACAGAAACCCAAAACAAAGACTATGTACAAAACAAGACCCTGATTATTGCGGTTGTGGTGTCCTTGTTCATTGGATTCATCGGCGGGACTATATATTCCTCATTTAAATTAGCAGCTGATAAACAGGTTCAGGTACAGAGCAATGCAACTCCAAATAAAACCCCGGCTGGGGCGCAGCAGGATGATTCAATCGAGGTTTCTGCAGAAATTTTAAAACTTGAACAATATCTAGAGAAAAATCCTAAAGATGCGGAGGCCTGGACCCAGTTGGGACACCTTTTCTTTGATTCAGATCAGGTAAAAAATGCCATTGACGCATATGAAAAATCTCTGGCAATCGAGCCTGGAAAAACAGGGGTTATAACTGATCTGGGGGTGATGTACCGGAGGGATGGTCAACCTGAAAAGGCCATTCAAGCATTTGATAAAGCTATTTCAATTGATCCTTCCTTTGAAACTGCAAGGTTTAACAAGGGAGTTGTACTATTGCACGACTTGAACGATGTTCCCGGCGGTATAAAGGCATGGGAAGATCTTGTTAAGCTAAACCCCATGGCCATGGCTCCCAACGGAGAATCTGTTGATGCCCTGGTTCAGCGGATGAAAAAACAAAAATAGATATCAAAATCAGGACAAAAGATCAGTAAATTTAAAACAGAGCAGCTAAAACGAGAGGGTCAACGTCAGTGATCCGATGATATGACCCTGTTTCTGGTTGTCAAATTGTTTGGTACTGAAAAGATGCCGGTAGGTCAGTTTGAACATGTCAAAGTTAAATGCCAATCCCAGAGAAAGGTCACCCGCCAGTCTTTTTTTATCAACGCTGTGGCTATGTTCCCAGGTGTTGCCATCAAGAAAGATGTCATGAATTACGCCTTCAACCTGGGAGCTGGCAAATAGATGCATGCCCCATGAAGTTTTGTCTTGCTTTGAACCTGCACTAACAGGTGCGCTGATTCCTGCACCGGCCCGGATCACATCAGACCCGAAATCCTTTGGGATATTATACCCGAAACGGATTTCCCCCCCGGCATTGACCGATGTTCTAACATTACCCAGGGCTAATCCAGCATGAGAAATTAAATCATAATCCAGAATATCCAATAATTCCATGCTGTGCAGCCGCCATTTGCGCTGCCAGGAAAACCTGATGGCTGGTTCATTTTGAAGCTGGTTGTCCCATCCTTTTGCTGTGGGGATGTCCCTTAAATCATGTATAGTGTTCTGTGCAAACTCAGCTTTGGCAGCAGGACCCACAACACCCAGGACGATTTCAAGAGTGTCAAGGATGGCATCGGTTTTGCTGTGCAGGGCAAGCCCGCCATACAGGAATCCGGCATAGGGTCGTTCTGCTTCCATCAATGTCATTGTCTGGATATCAGAAGGAGTATAGATTTGCTGTCCCAGTAAAATGCCGACATTATGAACACTTCCCGGCACGCTTGAAAAGGGGAAGGCCTTGATGATGGAATGGATGATGGGTAAGGACCATTCAGGCAGACGTTCGTCATCCCTGTATCGCTTCAGATCATTGGAAAGCCAGGTAATCTGGACGGCATTGGTATAATATTTATCAGTGTCCCCGAAAAGATCATTTTCAAAGAAAAGCTGAACAGTCTGAAGTTCGGAGGGATCTTTGGACCATGCACTGGTTGAAAAAAATAAAACATAAAAAATGATGCTGATGCACCAATAACGTCTGATGATATTTAATATAATCAAAATATACCTCAAAATATTACAGCCTTGATGCCAGGATGGCAGCACCAATGGCACCATTCTCCTGGGCCAGTCCCCCCACAATGAGGTTAAATCCAAGGCGTTTTTCAAGGGCCTTGACCATACCTTTATTCTTTGCCACACCCCCGGTCATCATTACAGGTTCTTTGATTTTAATTTTACTGGCAAGAATGGCAACCCGGGCAGCTGCAGACTCATGAATGCCTGCAATGATGTTTTCTCTTTTTTCCTGTCCTGCAATCATGGAAATGACCTCTGATTCTGCAAATACTGTACAGATACTGCTTATTTTTAAAGGTTTGTCTGCTTTAAGGCTGAAGTCACCCAATTGTTCCAGATCAACTTCCAGTGCCTTTGCCATGACTTCAAGAAATCGTCCTGTGCCTGCGGCACATTTGTCATTCATGGCAAAATTTTCCACCTGACCGCTGTTATTCAGAAAAATGGCCTTGCTGTCCTGGCCACCGACATCTATGATCCCACGGATTTCAGGGTTAATAAAATGGGCACCCGTTCCATGACAGATGATTTCCGTCAGGGTCTTGTCTGCAAAACTTACACTGGCGCGGCCATAGCCTGTGGAAATAATTGCTGATATTTGGTTTTTTGATAGTTTATTTTTTTTTAAAAGTGCCTCAAACACCTTGATCCCGGCATTTATGGGATCAAACCCCGTTGCTATGACATGGGTGTCCAAAAGCTGGTTATCTTTTATAAAGGCTGCCTTGGCTGTAATTGAACCAATATCAATACCTGCATAAATCATATTGCTGTTGCTCCTCCATCATTCATCAATGTCTGGCTGGTAACGATACACACCTTATTTTTAAGATCAAAGTTTATTTTAACTGCTCCTTTGTTTGATGATTTCCATGAAAGCATCAATCCGGGTCTCTACCTGGGATTGTGAAAAGCTTCTGGGGTCCACCATGTCAGCCTCTATCATGAGAACAGGAATATTTGTTTTTTCCCGGACGATTCTCATAATATCCATCTGTCCGAAAGAGTAGGGCTTGCAGGAGCGATTTGAATGCATCACAAAGCCATCAGCATCATAAAATTTAATCATGTCAAGCACCTGGTCTGCCATCTGGTCAACACCGATGTTAAGATAGATCCTGGTGTAGGCTTCGGCCATGGAATCTAAAAAATGATTTTCATCAGTATATTTTATGGCACCGCACCAGGCAGATGTGTAGGTGTCTGCCACAAGACAGGCATTGTGATCGGAAAATTTCTGGGACAGCCATTTGAGCCTGTACCACACGGGCAGATTATCCCATAAAAGCCTGTATTTTTCATCGGGAACCATGCTGATGCCATCCTTTATCCTCTGTTCCATTTCTTCCAGCAGTTCCTTATAAAAATCAACAGCGATTTGAGTACCCCGCAATGTGACAATCAGGGCAAGGAAAAAGAATGCATCAAATGCAGACATGGGCGATGGTTTGTGGGCAGTGGTGTTGAGGACTTTTTGCCAGAGCTGCTGAGCCTCATAGGCAAGTCTGCCCACCAGTGCCATTTTTTCATAGTCAAATTTTCTTTTTGTCATTGTTTCAAGAAAGGCAATATATTCATCAACCTGGGTCCGGACATACCTGGCGATTTCAGGGGAATATCGGGTATGGCAGACAGGGGTATCCAGAATAAACAGCGGTACCTTATAATACCTTGCCTGGACTTCATACCATTTTAGCACAGTGCCGCAGATATTATTGCAGCAGATGAGCATGTCTGGTTTTGGCAATCCTCCGATAGGCCCGCCCTTGACAATCGAGCATGAGATATCCGCCCTTGCATAGGAACACAGATCAGAGCTGTAGCCCATGTCTTCGGCTTTAATGCAAAGATCTTCTCCCATTTTGGATGCCCCGATCATGGCGCCATGATTTTCAGGATAAATAGGGATGATATCCATTGCCACCAAAGGCTCTACAGGACCTCCAGAAGTGATCCAGGCAACTTGTTTGTTATTCTGTCCTGCAGTCATGGCATCCAGATAATAGGTGGTCATGATATCCCGCATTTTTTTTGCGGATTTTATTTTTCTTTTTTCTGAAAGCGTATCTGACATATGGTAAATCCTTTTTAAATCATATGAATAAAGGTTTCAAAACGTGTGGCTAACTGCCCTGAGTTTTGCTGCTGGTCATCCATTTCAATAAGCATGTTTTTTATGCCTTCTTTGTCAAGGAATTCTTTTAAATAGGGATAATCAAATGCATGGGGATCACAGAATTTGAGCAGCATGAAAATGACGCCATCAGCCCTGTTCTTTTTTGCAAGTGAAACAATATTCTCACCGCGGGCAAAGGGTGAAGAATGTTTTGCAGGACAGATCAAGCGATCCAGTAATCTTGTGGCAATGGCATTTATGGGATTTTCATCATCCAGAATTTCACCTTCAAACCATCGCTGGCCTGTGCAAAGGTCATCTCCCACAATAACACCTCCGGCCGCTTCCATGGCTGTATAAATATCAGGGGAATCGCAGATGGAACCGGAAACAACTATTCGTTTTACACTTTTTTGGGGAACATCAACTTTTTCAAGATTGGCCACAATGGCCGGCAGAAGATCAGCCACCTCATCTCTGTCCATCACCATGGATCCTTTTACAATGGCGTACAGATCAGCGCCTTTTATGATTCCAGGTTTTTGAGATTGAAGTTCATAAATTTTTGACAGATTTTTTCTGATGAGATTGAATTTTTTAATGGATGCCTGAAGATCTGCATTAGTGATTTCTCTTCCCACTGCGGTTTCAAGGTCTTTTTTAAATTTTGTCAAAACATCCTTCATATAGATTCTTGCACTTTGGGTGTTGAGTTTGGCAGGCAGGATCACATCTGCAAAAAATTCATATTTCCCATTCATGCGCCAGATGTCACTCAAACGCTGGATAGAATCACAGGTATGGGGGAACACTGTTCCATCAAGGAAATCAAGCCGTCCTGACAGGCTGTCCTCCAGCACGCCACGGACCAAAGAACAGCAATAGGCCTGAAGGTGTTGTTCTGCCAGCACAATATCTGATTTTGAGGAAAACAGCCGCATGGGATGAAAACCAGCTGCATATATCAATTCCTCTGGTGCATAGGAACAAAGGTAACCAATAATTTTTTTCTGGTCTGCTTTGATTTTGGAAGCAACAATAGACACATCTTTTATGGCCTCACAAAAAATATTTATTTCCTTCATATTCTCTTTCTCCTATGTATTAACCTGTCTGGCTAAGCTTTTTAAACTCCTCATCCTGCAGGATTTTAAAGGCAATTTTTCCGACCCATTCAAAGTAGTGCAACCAAACTGATTTCAAGTACCAAACGCATCTTTATCTGCCGGTTTTTATATCGAAGACCAGTGGATATGTCAACTGGCACAAGACTGATATCTCATACGTTTTTCTCCTGCCCTCCAGGTGTTCTGATCGTTTTCAGGAATTATCCAGGCAGGTCTGAACAAGAGCGGATTATCCATATGAAGAAAATTGGCTCTGTGAATGAAAGAAATAG
>JAQICW010000594.1 GCA_027858355.1 Desulfobacula sp. | reverse complement strand
CTTGAAGCTGTGCACAATTATAAAGTAATTGGGTCAAAGAACATAACCCCTATTTCAAGAAAACAAGCTGATGAGGCTTCCTTTGACCCTCAAGCTTTTGATGAATTATCAAAGGCTGGCGCCACTCTGATTTATCATTCCGGAATCACGAAGGTAATGGGTGAAGATGGGCAGTTAAATGCGATTGAATATGCAGATCTTGATACGGGAATGAAACAGGTTATGGATACAGACACCTTGATCATTGGTTCGGGCAGATTTCCAGAGCTTGTTTTTATTCCTGCAGGAAAAGAAGGACAGGAAGAAGACCTGATTGAAAATAACGGGCCACTGGCCTGGGAAGGTCTTGAATTGCAGAAAAAACCAGATTCAAACAAAGAACTGGGGTTGCTTTCAAGTCAAGATGCCATTAGTGAGTATTCTTCTGCTGTGGCAGCTATCAATGGTGGCAGAAAAGCTGCGGCAGCAATTCATAACCTGATGTATGGAATCCAATTTCAGGAGCCTTCCAAATTTATTACAGAACAAACTATGCTTCAGGATGTTTCAGCTTTGAATAATGTTGCAACCTTCCCCAGAAATATAATGGAATCGGGTCAGGCTGAAAAGAATTCTATTGATAAATTTTCAACGGGCTTTTCAGAAGAACAAGCCAGGGCTGAAGCAAACAGATGTTTAAGATGCGGCCTTGTCTGTTATGAAAAAGCCAAGGT
This sequence comes from Desulfobacula sp., assembly GCA_027858355.1. Next base: position 7,162 of record JAQICW010000594.1, on the reverse strand, counting down.
CATTGGATAAGATTTGCCTTAATATTAATATAAAAATAATATTAATTATAATATGGATATTAAATGAGTCCGAAACATATACTTGTTGTAGATGACGAAAAAAGGATTGTTGAAAATATTACTCTTTGTTTGAAAAGAGAAGGTTTTCAAACAACAGGTGCCTATGACGGCAATGAAGCAATAAGGATATTTGAGCAACAAAAATTTGATCTTGTATTGCTTGATGTGAGCATGCCCGGAATGAATGGGTATGAAGTAATGGAACATATTTTTGCCATAGATGAAGAGGCCTTGATTATTATTATCACAGGCTATGCATCTGTTGAATCTGCCATCAGAGCCCTTAAAATCGGTGCCTGGGATTATCTTAAAAAGCCTTTTGAATATGCAGAGCTGGTGAAAACTGTAAAAAATGCACTTTCTCAGAAAAAATTAATAGCAGATAAAAAAGCTGTGTCTGCAAGACTTGAAGCATCTGAGAGACAATATGAATACATGGTGAATAATTCTCCGGATTTAATTTTTACCCTTGATAAGCAGGGCTGTTTTACCTTTGTTAACCATCAGTTTGAAAAGGTTCTGGGATTTGCTAAAAAAGATTTGATTGGAACGGGTTTTAAAAATATTCTTCATAAGGAAGACCTTTCAAAAGCTTCCATCCTGACGCGGTTTGACCAATATGACAAACAGGTCAATGACGGGCAGGATATGCTTTTCAGGTTTAAAAAGGCAGGAAATAAAACCTCACAATATGATCCATATGAATCATTTGCTTTTATGGAACTTAAAACAACTCCCATGCATTTGCCTGCCAGTGATAATAGAGAAGAATTCAACGGTGTATATGCTGTGGCAAGGGATGTGACAGAAAGAGTGGCCCTGGAAGACCAGCTTAGGCAGGCCCAGAAAATGGACGCTATTGGAACCCTTGCCGGAGGGATTGCCCATGATTTTAATAATATCCTAATGGGTATTCAAGGATATTCATCCCTTGTAAAAAGCGGGTTTGAACAGGGCAGCGAAGAATATAAAAGGCTTTCCAATATCGATGCCTATGTTTTCAGTGGTGCGGAAATGGCCAGGCAATTATTGGGGTTTGCACAGAAAACATCCCAGGAGACCAGTCTTGTTAACCTGAATTATCTTTTAAAAATGACTGCAAAATTGTTTGGCAGGACAAAAAAAGATATATGGATTGAGCACTCTCTGGACAAGCAATTATGGGGAACCATAGTGGATGAAGGCTTGATTAAACAGGTATTAATGAACCTTTTTGTCAATGCATGGCAGGCAATGCCGAATGGTGGTAAAATTCTAATAAAATCTGAAAATTTTGTTATGGATGAATTTAAGGTGGATGAGTTCGGGCTTGAAAAGAGCGGCGCATATGTAAAAGTGACGGTCACTGACACGGGCATTGGAATGAATGATGAGATTATGACACGGATTTTTGATCCGTTTTTCACTACAAAAGAAAGAGGTCAGGGTACTGGTCTTGGCCTTGCCACAGCCTATGGGATTATAAAGAGCCATAAGGGAATATTTAAGGTCACAAGTAAACCAGGAAAAGGCAGCTCTTTTATGTTTTTCCTGCCAGCCAGCCGGGCAAAGATAACCCCTGGTAAAGTGTCTGAAGAAAAAGAGATGATTTTCAATGGAAAAGGCATGGTTTTATTGGTTGATGATGAAAAAGGGGTGATCGAAGTTTGTTCTGAGATGTTGGAACATCTTGGATATCAAGTTAAAGCAGTGTCAAACGGGTTTGACGCCATAGAGGTTTTAAAAGCCAAAAATCAAAAAATAGACCTTGTTATCCTTGATATGGTAATGCCTAAGATGAATGGAGAGGAAACCTTTGAAAAAATCAGGGCACTTGATCCGGGAATGAGAGTGCTTGTATCCTCAGGTTACAGCCGGGAAACAGAAATTCAAAAAATGATGAAAAAAGGATGCAATGGATCTATTTCCAAACCTTTTGATATCGTAAAATTGTCTGAAAAATTGAATACAGTGTTTAAGACCCCTTTAAGAGGATAGGGTATGGAAACAGCCCATGGGCTTCCCGCCATGTTTTTTTGCTGCCCCTGCCTGTAGAATAGTAAATAATAAAATCTCTGGAAAAATTACCATTTAGGGAATTTGCCAATATTGGCATTTTCCCTAAATGGCATAGAATCTTCTTTTGGTCTATTCCTAAACCCTTTATAGTTACCTTTTATCCAAAGATTTTTTCAAGATCAGGAACGATTTGTTTTTTACGGCTCATAATGCCGGGCAGCCATGCTTTCCCGCCAGCAGGAGCAACACCAAAGGCTTTTTCAACAACAGAGTCATCATCTGAAGCAATCAAAAGCTCTGTGCCTTCTTTCATGATATCCGTCAGCATAAGGAATACACTGTGATGACCTTTTTCTTTTTTAAGCGCCTGAATATCTTTTTCCAGGTCTGCCTTGATACCGTCAACAATCGAAAGATCAACCAGTTCAAGCTGTCCGACACCAATGCCTTTTCCGCTCATGTTAAAATCTTTGTAATCACGGAAAACAAGCTCACGGATCGGGGTGCCTTCTACTGCTGATTTAACCTTGAACATTTCAATACCCAGAGCTTCAAGATCATTTTCCCCACATATTTCAGAAAGCTGGGCACATATTTTTTTATCAGTATCAGTGCAGGTGGCTGATTTGAAAATAACTGTATCTGAAAGAATTGCGCAAAGCATGATGCCTGCAATATCTTTTGGTATTTTAACATCAAAATAATTATACATGGATGCAATAACAGTGCAACTACAGCCGACAGGCCATATCCAGCATTCAAGCGGTTGCCCTGTTGTTACATCGCCAAGTTTATGGTGATCAACAATGCCAAGAATATTGGCATCACCAAGATCGTCAGGGCTCTGTGAAAGATCGGAATGATCTACAAGATATACATTTTTCCCTGCATAAGAAGTAACAACCTCGGGTCCTGCAACACCGAATTTTTTGAGTACAAAACTAGATTCAGGAGTCAAATTACCTTGAATTGCCGGGGCAATATCCTCACCCAGTTTTTTTTTAAGATCTGCAAGTGCAATCGCGGCACAGACTGAATCTGTGTCAGGATTTTTGTGACCAAATACTAAAGTTGACATAAAACCTACCTCCATTTTTTATTCTTGATTCTACCTTTGATGACCTTACACCGATAAGATCATCTTCCGTTTTTATTTATTGTAATTTGCATACAAAAATTACAGCATTTTATAAAATTAATTGGTAATATAAACAAGGAAAATTTTAAATTCATAGTATTGATATTGAATTTTTTAAAAGTTATCATCACCTATCAATATTTTTTTTAAGTTCTTTTAAGGCTGATGGTCCAAAAAGGCGGAAGAGCAGCTATTTTTGATGTGAATGAAGAAAAAGCAGAAGGCCGTGTGTATCGGTTTATTTCGAAGTAAACAGTTCTCGTAAATGTTCCACCCGCTTTCGGTTAACACCGAGATCGGAATACCCGATTTTGACTACGGACTGATCATACCATAAGTCCGTAGTCAATTTTTATATTACCGAGTTAAATAGTCGGATAGATCCCCTGATTGGGTTGATAATGTATAATGATTAAATCTCTCTACTACCTTTTCGAGAAACAATAGCTGCGTTCCTATTGTATCCACCTGAGCTAAAACCAAGAAGAATTTTAATTTTGGTATCATTTTGGCCCATACGGTCTTTAAGCAAAAGCCATCTGAAAAACACAGACCATGAAAAGCAGGTTATGAGTCCTAAAGCGATATAAAAAATTAATGCAAAACTAATTTCGTTTATAAAAAAGGCCGTTATTGTAAGAAATATAGAAAAGCCTGCCGCAGCTATAATGGGGTTTTTCCGACCCAATAATGCTGAAAGAAAAAAAGCAACAATAAATACTGAAAAAAAATTGATATATTGAGTATCCATAATATCCCCCTTTAAATTCAGTGGCATTTTTCAGGAGCTGATTAAACCGTGAAAATTACTCTTTAATTAGAGTTAATCATTTCACATCAAATAATACAAGAAAAAAAATATACATCATTAAGTTGAACGATGGTGAATCTAAAAACTGTTGGCTATCTCCAATTATGTTAATTGGAGTTTGATTTTTTTGACTTTGCTAACGGATATATATTGTAATTTTAAATCTGAAACTGAAAAATCTATACATAACATATCCTGTGTCATGGCAAATATTAAAAACCCCGGACTCAATGTCACAAACTTAACGGCAAGGTTTATGACATTGACTATATCTTAGCTCTTTAATAATTTTTTATACGTTTCTTGACAAAAAGCGTATTCCTATTATATATGTTACCACATAAAACATCTGAAGACGACAGAATAGGCTCGTTGTATAGAATATATTAATATTGTATATCATGATAGGGAACGATTATGACCATTTTTTTTGTTTTTCTACAGCTCTTTTATTTCAGGGTAAAGCGAGATAGGAGTTATGAATATTCCAACACATCTTTTAGGTGATATCCTTTTATCCATGGAAGCTCTTTCCCGAGATCATCTGGATGAGGCGCTGGAATTTCAACGCCACTTTTTGGAAAACAAGGAAGCCTTAAAAAGCATTGAAAATTCACTCCTGCTGTCAAACAGCGGAGTCCCAAAACTCGGCGAAATCCTCCTTTATAAAAAATGTATAAGCGAAGGACAGCTCTCAACCGCTCTGAAGCTCCAGACCAAGCGCGTAAAAGATTTAAGTTCCATTGACAGCAAAAAGTTGGCAACAGCTCTTGAGATTGGCTTTCTGATCAATTCAACCTTGGATCTTGGCGAAGTTCTATATTTAATCATGACATATGCCGATCTGGTGACCTCTTCCATGGCCAGCACATTAATGCTATATGACAAAGAGACCCATGAGCTTGTATTCAGCTTTCCCACAGGCCTCAAGGCAAAAAAGATAAAAGACGTCAGAATTCCTGAAGGAATAGGAATTGCCGGCTGGGTCGCCCAGCATCAGGAATATGCCCTGGTAAAGGACACCCAAAAAGATCCCCGGTTTTATGCCGGAATAGATGCAATGACCGGGTGTGAGACAAAATCCCTGCTTTGTGTTCCAATGAAATCAAAAAACAATTTCATTGGTGTGCTGGAAGTTATAAATAAAACCAACGGCTCCCATTTTACCGAAAATGATGCACTTCTGCTCAGTATTTTCGCGCAGCAGGCAGCCATGGCCATTGAAAAAGCAAGGTTATTCATGGCTTTAGAGGAACGCTTAAAGCAAGAAAAGACCATGAAGGCGGAACTGGCCAGGGCAGAAAGACTTCATGTCATCGGAACTCTTGCAGGAGGCATTGCCCATGATTTTAATAATATCCTTTTCCCTATTTTAGGGTATGCTGAAATGATTTTAATGGATATCCCTGAAGACAGTCCATTTAAAGATAGCCCGAAAGGAATTTATACCAGTGCCTTGAGAGCCAAGAGCCTGATAAAACAGATACTCACATTCTCCCGCCAAGAGACCGGTGAATTGATTCTGATGAAGATGCAACCTATTATCAAGGAAGCATTAAAACTTATCAGGTCTACAATCCCTACAACAATTGAAATCATACAGGATATCAATCCTGGCTGTGGCATAATCAAAGCTGATCCCACGCAAATTCATCAGATTGTAATGAACCTTACAACCAATGCGTATCATGCCATGGAAGAAACAGGGGGGGAACTGAAAGTAAGCCTCAAAGCAGTCGAATTAGGTGAGTACGACATAATCACTCCTGATATGGCGCCTGGAGTCTATGTTTGTCTAACAGTTGCTGATACAGGGGTTGGTATGGATAAAAGCTTAACCGATAAAATCTTTGACCCATTTTTTACCACCAAAGCAATAGGCAAGGGCACTGGAATGGGGCTTTCAGTTGTGCATGGTATCGTTACTGCTATGGGGGGCGCTATCCATGTATATAGCGAACCTGGAAAAGGAACACAATTTCATGTTTATCTGCCAATAGAAAAGAATTTTTCTGAAGAACAGGCAACCACCTCAAAAGCACAAATCCAGGGCGGTACTGAACAGATCCTTCTTGTGGATGATGAAGAAGCGATCCTTACTATGGAAAAACAGATGCTGGAGCGTTTGGGGTATCAGGTCACTTCACGTACCAGCAGCATTGAAGCCCTTGAAGCTTTTCGTGATAGCCCCGATAAATTTGACTTGGTCATAACTGATATGGCAATGCCAAATATGCCTGGAGATCGACTATCAGCTGAATTGACAAAAATACGTCCTGATATTCCCATATTGCTTTGCACAGGGTTCAGTGAAACCATGTCTGAAGAAAAGGCGGCATCCCTTGGTATTAAAGGTTTTTTATTGAAGCCTATTGTTATGAAGGATCTTGCTCAAAAGATACGTGAAGTGCTGGATGAAGAAAGAGAAGGGTTATCTGGCAACTGAAGATCCAAAAAATAATCTATGCTTTGACAAGTAAAAAATTGATTTTTTTCAAAAATAAAAGGAATCATTGACAAAACAGTTAAAAATCGCTATAAATTGATTCAAAGTCAAAGATAAAGCCAAACCTGTTGTGAAGCAGGGACGGAAAGCCACGAGTCTTATATTTAAGATAGTCGGGTCGTCTGAAAGATACCAAAAGCCGAGTTATCTTAGGGGAATGATAATTCGGCTTTTTTTTGGGGGAAAAATATAATGCAGAATGATTTGAATAAAAGTGTTCTAAAGGGAGTACCAACAAACAACGCAGTTAGAAAAGCTCAACATAAGCGGTTGCGGAGATTCGGCATGCTGAGCCTGACGTTTCGACAGTATCTTAATGTGGTCATTTTGGTGATGAGGGGTTAAAAAAACATAATGATCGACATAAAGACATTGATACTATCTATTATGCTTGCCAGTATATTTTTCTGCATCGCATTTTTTATATACAGTCTGGAGCAAAAAACCTACAGAGGATTTAGGTTATGGAACCTTAGTACACTGATTATGATATTGGGTTTTTCAGCAATAATTCTGCGTGGAACGATTCTGGACGGATTAAGCATTTTTGCTGTGAATGGCCTTTTTACCTTGGTTGCTGTGATCCGTCTGGATGCAATTAAACGCTTCCTGGTGGACAAAAGCATAAATAAATTATTTTATACTATCC
>JAQICW010000124.1 GCA_027858355.1 Desulfobacula sp. | reverse complement strand
TTTTATCAAATGGTTTACATGGATCTTTGTCAGTTATCATCAGGGAAATGAATCCATTATAGGTTACCTTGCAAAGTTCATCCGTGCCGCCTGCAATGACAAGATCACATAGACCTGCCTTTATCCACAAGGCTCCGATACCAATGGCATCGGTCCCTGAAGCACAGGCATTGACAATGGTCTGGACAGGCCCTGCCAGGTCGAATTCTCTGGCAACAGATGCGGCAGGATTGCTGTTTAAAAATCGTTTCACAGGGTCCATGCCGGGATTCTTGCCCTGTTTGTAGTCAATGTAAAATTGATCATTATTCAATGCGCAACCCACTGTTGTGCCCATGCAGACACCAACCCGCTTGTTTTTAAGATCGTGCGTATCAATTCCGGCATTTTCCAGGGCCTGGTATACTACAGCTATTCCTAATTGTGCGGTTAATGTCAGGTCTTTGTTTTTTGGAGAAACCTTTGAATTGAATTTGTCAGAGATTTGGAAAACTGGATATTTTATTGAATGGTCTGTTAAAAAACGAGTGGGAAAGGTTATGTTTCTTGTGCCGGCAAACATATTGCTCATACACTCATCAATGTTTAGACCAAGTGCACTGACACAGCCGGTTCCTAAAACACTTACTCTGATATTTTTAGTGCCAATTTTCTTCAAAATGTTTCCTTCAATATGTTTTAATCCTTTGTGCCCAACCGCAATTTATTTTTCCTGATCGACTTCCCACATATCATAAAAATTAAAAAACTGGTATGGATACTCTTGTACAAATAATTCCAGGGAGTTCACAAATTCCTGTACATATGGTTTGTAACCCTCTTTTTTTTTCCCAAGTTTTGCCGGGATATGGATGATATCGGATATGTTCAATCGATAGCTGTCCGGACCGGATTTGTGAGAATAAAGGATGACAACAGGTTTTTGTGCGATGGAAGCAATTTTTTGCGCACTAAAGGGAAATTTGGCATCCTTGCCAAGAAAATTAATTAAAACAGAAAGTTCTTTATTCTTAAAGATTCTATCTCCCATGATGCATAGGATTTCATCATTTTTAAGCACATTAAGCATTTCAATGGTTCCGCCAAGGAATTGTTCAGGATTGATAATTTTAAAAATATTTTCTGCATTGCTATGTTCAAAATAATGTTTGTCAATATCCTGATCATTTCTGAGCATTAAAAGATTTACCGGTTTTTTAAGCTTGGAAAGCGCAGACATGACCACCTGCCAGCACCCTGTATGGGACATCAAAAGAATAAAGCCTGAATCCAGTGATTTGATTCTTGAAAGATCGTTTGGATTACTGAAAGAAACCCGGATGGATTCAGGGCCGGATATACCGAGGAGCGCTCTGTCTATACGTGCCTTGCCTAAATAAAGGATCAGCAGGTATCTATTGCATATTCTTTTTATGATACCGGAATCAGGGAATCTTTTTGAAAGGTATGGATCGGTTTTTCCCCTTATTGATGGGAAAAAAAGTGAGTAATACAATACAATAAAGTATAAGAAAAAATAAGCCAGTCGTCTGCCACCGAGTTTTACCATAAAATAGAAAAAATTATGACCGAATTTTGATCCTATGCTTTTACTAGTCCATTTGATGTTGTTTTTATCTGTTATATTTTTATTTGGCATTATTTTTACCCAAAATCGATATGGCAGTAGCCATTAAAAAAATAGTGATAAACGAAAGAAAACTTAAAACAGGTGCAATGATTAAAGAGCCTAAGCACCATTCAAATAACCTTTCCAATCCTTGATTTCCAATGGTCTTAAAGGAAATGTCAGTTAAAAAGGTGTTGTCATGGGTTAAAAAATATCCTGCTTCAATACAAAGAGCCGGAACCACAGGCGGCATGCAGAGCTGACTTGTACCAATTGCAACTATTTTGTTTAATCTGAAAAATCCTGTAACCAGCAAAATGACAAGGGTATGAAGGGCAATCAAAGGTAAAGTTCCCAGAAAAATTCCAATTGAACCGGACATGGCAATGTGGAATGGGGATACATCATGGGCGAGAAAAAGCCGTATGGATTTTAAGGGTTTAAAAATTGAAAATTCATATTTGGTTTTTTTTATGATTTTTTTATGGGGTATAGGTAAAAAGGATCTTAAGGTAAGCTTTGTATTTAAGTTTGTCAGCCTCATATTATCCAGGAAAAGTTTGAAATGGGAGATTCGCTCTTTTGGGGGTGGATAATGGACTGAAATATCAATATCTTTAATTGTAACACCCGCCCAGGCAGCCTTAACAAGCACTTCAACTTCAAAAGAATAATGTTTCTCAGATAAGGTCAGGTTCTCAAGTACGAATAAGGGATATGCTCTGAATCCGGACTGGGCATCTCCTGTGGATTGTCCTGTCTGAATCCTGAACCAGAAATTAGAAAAACTCCTTCCGAATTTTGATGCTCTGGGGATAGTAGGAGAAGTAAAATCCCTTTTTCCTATATATAAAGTTTCCGGGGAGTTATAGATGGCATCTTTAAATAATAAGAACTCTTCCGGTTTGTGCTGAAGATCAGCGTCTATTGTTACCAGATGAGTCATCCCCAGTTTGGAGGCTTGTCTGGCAGCTGTCATGATTGCAGCACCTTTGCCGTAATTGCGGTCATGCTGTATCAACATAAAATTGATATTTTTAAATTGATCTTTTTTTAAATCAGTGCTGCCATCATCAATAACAATAACATCCTCATGGATTTTTTTGCAGCGTTCTATGACATCCG
>JAQICW010000702.1 GCA_027858355.1 Desulfobacula sp. | reverse complement strand
TGGATCATCCTATTTCAATGTCAAAAAACTCAATGATGGCCAAGAATAGCATGGCACATTTCAGGCACAGCCGGATATCAAAAATTTCCAACCCTGAATATGACACCGATGCCGGGCATGAAACGGTTACCCTTGCTTTAAGCTTAATCGATGTAAACGGCAGTGAAAATGGTCAGATCGAGATTAAGATGAGCTTTCATTATCTGCTAAGGGACATCCTTAAGCTGGGCTGGTGGCAAAGTGATATGGCCTGTATTGTGGACCAGAAGGGAAAATATATGGCCCACACCAATATGACAATGAAGAGGCGGCATTACCTGGGTGGAGAAAATGATCCTTTGGAGCTGACAATTTTAAAAACAATGGAGACCACCCCCTCTGGCACGATTCAATCGGAAGGGCATCCCCCGGACATGGTAGCAGGGTTTTATAAACTTGAACAGATTCCCTGGACCATTATCCTTTTTGCAAAGGGGAAAAATATATTAAAACCAATTACCAATTACAGGAACGTTTTTGCCCTTGGCAGTATATTTCTGATTTTTGTTGTCCTCATGCTTATCAGACGACATGTTGGTAAAATCGTTTATCAGATAAAAACCCTGTCGGAAAATGCCCGGCAAGTTGCCGGCGGCAAATATGGTTCACCCGTTGACGTGAACAGCCGGGATGAAATCGGTCAATTGGTGGAAAACTACAATGATATGGTAAAGGGGTTAATAGAGAGGGATTTTATCCGGGACTCCTTTGGCCGGTATGTGGACCCGAAGTTTGCAAAATACTTATTAAAACACCCCGATGCTGGAGATTTGGGTGGGAAAAGGAGGGAAGTGGTGATGATGATGTCGGATATCAGGGGGTTCACAGCACTTTCAGAAACCCTGAGCCCTGAAATTATTATCCGGATTCTAAACCAGTATTTTTCCCACATGATTAAAATTATTCAGGATCATAATGGTATAATCGTCGATTTTTTCGGGGATGCAATCCTTGTGTTTTTTGAGCCACTTTCAGGGGCTACAGCAGATACTGCTCTATGTTGCGTCCAATGTGCCTGCCGGATGCAGTCTGAGATGAAAGCATTCAATAAGGAGATGCAAAAGCAAGAACTACCCGGCCTGGGTATGGGAATCGGTATTAATGCCGGTCAGGTGATTGTCGGGAATATTGGGTCTGATACCCGTGCCAAATACGGGGTTGTTGGATCTGCAGTAAATATTACCAGCCGGATCCAGGCCAAGGCAGAGAAACAAGAGATAGTTGTATCAGAATCCGTTTATCAGTACACAAAGGATCAACTCCATATCAAAAAAACGTTTTCAGCAGAATTAAAAGGCGTGGATGACCCCATGACGCTCAGGATAATCGAAAATATAATTGCCTAACCTTTTATGGCGATCCCCCAATAATTATAGGTTAAAGGCCGCCAGCCTGGTAGATACATGGTTTCCATATTCTGAATGCAAAATCCGCATTTCTGGATAAGCGCCGGGATATTGCGGTTTAGATGGCATCCTCCTGCCAGGCATTTCCACAACGGCGTCAGCCTATTTTGCCAGTTCTTAACATCTCTGTCTGGAGCCAGGCCGTGCTCGCAAAAATACAATTTTCCACCTGGTTTTAGGACACGGTGTATTTCCCTTAATGCTGGAAGAATGTCAGGAATTGTACATAGGGTGTATGTCACCACCACCGAGTCAATATCCTGGTTGGTCAAAGGAATCTGACAAGCTGATTTCTCTATAAACCTTACACCGACCCCCAGTCTTTGCGCCTTTGTTTTGGCCATGGCAATCATTTTAGATGAGGGTTCCAGTCCTTTAAGAGATTTTATTTTCTTAAAATTATAAAAAGGCAGATTCAACCCTGTGCCCATTCCAATTTCGAGGACCCGGCCTGAGACTAAGGGGATTATTTTCTCTCTTTGCCGTGTGATGGGACGGCAACTACACACATAATTTAATATTCCTGGTAGAATCCGGTTTTGATAAAACATCATCCTTTTTGAAATCTCCACTAAAAGTATCATAACATTTTTAAGCAAGCTACCATGAATAGACTATGAATCCAAGACGGTTAATTTTTAATCAATCTTCCTGGAACGATGTCTAAAAATTGGACAGTTTAAGAAATTTTATTTAATTTGATGAAAACACCACCGTAAATTTTTTTTTAATAAATATATAAAATCAATTAGTTATACCTAAACATTACACCAAATTTTAAACTCATAATGAATTGGCACAGCTTGTGCAAAATATGTTTTCTGAACAGCTTTTGTCTAACCCCCATGCCCTGACGGGCACAACAAAGGATGAAAGTAATGAGTGGTGAGTATTGGGTATTGAGGGAAGCTAAATTGACAAGTTGGTTCTCATGACTCATGACTCATAACTCATAACGCATAACGCACTACTTTCATATAAAGCTGCAATTAAATCACTTGAGGAGAAAACACCATGACTAAAACATCACTGCTCACGATTCCGCTCATTCTGCTGATACTCATAACAACTTATTCATTTGCCATGGCCATGATGGGAGGAAGTATGGGCGGCAGCGGTTCTAACAATCATACCGGTAATAATAATTACATGAATGATCAACAAGCTTATCATGCTCAGCAGCAGGCCCATGATCAGAATATGAACAATCAGAATATGAACAACCAGAGCACTTCAAACCATGATGCCGTGGATCATAACAATATGGACCATGAAACCGGACAGAAAATGGCAGATGATTTTTTTAATTAAGAATTGATGCGGCAATATCGCCCATAAATTATTTTGACTATTGCTAAGGTGACGTAAAACGAGTATATTTCTTTACCATCACCTTAGACAATAAACGATTGAACTCTTGTTCTTTAGAGGAGCTTTGTTTGAACCTTTTCTGTTAAGGTGTATTTGTGTTTCTATTATATTTCCTGCACTTATGTTTTCCCAAGAGTCCGGTGCAGACCGGCTGATTTTTACATCTTTCGTTTAAAGGAATTGCAATGAAACGATTTGTTATCCTATCCGCTTTTTTATGTTTCGGGGTCCTTCTATTTTCACAGGACAGATCTTTTGCCACTGACAGGGAGGACCTTCCTGAAATAGAAAGCAGATTGTCAACGGCAGTAGGGTTATCGGATTTGTTGAACTATGCATATCTGTCCAACCCGGCCATCACCGC
>JAQICW010000624.1 GCA_027858355.1 Desulfobacula sp. | reverse complement strand
ATTAACATAGTAATCAGTAAAAAGCAATAAGTAATTCATGTTTCAGTAAAAATTTCGAACAGATTTCAGCTCTCATAATCCTGAAAAATAAGGTTTTTCGAGTTTTCGGTCAGACACTATTTATATCGGCATAATTGATGAGCAGGACAAAAGGGTCTTCGGCACACGGATTGACAACCATCTGCCGAATGTTCTCTCGGTGCTGGAGCCGTTCAAAAATAACCTGGATGGCGTTGTGGTGGAATCAACCTATAACTGGTACTGGCTGGTGGATGGCCTGCAAAAATATGGCTACCGGGTCCATCTGGCAAACCCATCCGCCATCAAGCAGTATGAGGGCTTAAAATACACCGATGACCAGTGGGACTCTTTCTGGTTGGCGCACATGAATCGATTGAACATCTTACCTGAAGGGTATATTTACCCTAAAAAACAAAGATCGGTCAGAGATCTATTGCGACGTAGAGTCTTGTTTGTTCATCAACGGACCAGCCAGATTTTGAGTCTGCAAAGCATGGTCACACGAAATCTGGGCACCCAAATATCTGTCAATGCAATGAAAAAATTGACAAATGAAGATATCGACCTGATGTTTGAGGCCAACCAAGCTTTCATGGCCAAAAATCATCTAAGCACCATTGAATTTTTAAGCAAAACCATTTCAAATATTGAAAAACAGGTCTTGTCCCAGGTGAAGCTCAAAAAAGAGTTCAGCCTGCTTCAAACCATACCGGGGATTGGGAAGATCCTGGCGTTGACCATCATGCTGGAAGTAGGTGATATCAGCCGCTTTAACAAAGTAGGTCATTTTTCTTCCTATTGCCGGTGTGTCAAAAGTGAAAGAACATCGAACAAGAAAAAAAAGGGGGAAAACAACAAAAAGAACGGCAACAAGTTCCTGTCTTGGGCATATGTAGAGGCAGCCAATTTTGCAACTCGTTACAGCCAGGAAGCCCGGCGGTTTTTTCATAAGAAAAAAGCCAGAAGAAACGGGATTGTTGCCACCAAAGCTTTGAGCAACAAGTTATGCAGAGCGTCATATTATATCATGCGAGACCAGACTCCGTATGATGAAGCCCGGCTATTTAGCTGAGTTTGGCTGCGGCAGTGAACCGAAGAAGGGGTTGGTATTAAACCATGAAGCCTGATTGGAACCTGCCGCAACCACTAAAATGGTTTTTATTACCTGATTCGCCTATGTCGTGAGCCTGTAAGGGGTTGGTTAACAACCATAAAATCTGAGAATCAAACAATTAGCCACGACATGGTACTGAAGATTTTCTGGGGTCCAGATGGACCAGGGGCAGTGTATTAAGCTTTGCGCTTATGCACATTCGCCTTGAACCCGATGGGTGACTGGTGCGGATCATTAAGCCGCAAACCCACATGATGAAATAACAGGTGCAAAGCAGAGGTAAAAGCTGTATTGTAGTGACAAAAACAACGGGGGATAACAGTCAAGAAAAAAGGGAACTTTTTTCACTGGGAGGTGTTTTTTTTCTTGACTTGCCCTTTAATGGGTGACCCCCTATGTTATAAAAAATCTTGAAATTGTTAATAACCTTTGGTATAAAGCATCCCATATTGTGCGCCTGTAGCTCAGTTGGATAGAGTATCTGGCTACGAACCAGGGGGTCGGGAGTTCGAATCTCTCCAGGCGCGCCATTTATATCCAGGGTTTTCAGCTTATTGTTGACAGACATTTTTGTTTTTTTGTATCAAAGTAAACTATTCCTATAAAACAGATCTTGAACAGGCTCAAAAAGACAAGTTTGAACCGCAGTTGGAATCCTTGCCTGTCCAGTGATCAGCATAAATCAATCCATATAGATCATTCCCACCATTTGCTGTAGAGGTTATATTTAAAAAACAGGATAAATTTTTGTTGATTTTTAAAATAGAATTTTACATATTGACAAAAGGCGATATGAATTTATTTTCAAGGAAAATTTAGAATTAACCTTGGTGTTGAGGTATGGCAAATGGTAAAAAAATTGACGGTACAACTTGCTGTCGAAGAATTTGAACTTTATGATCTTTATACTGATATTATTGAATCATATGGACAGGAACTGGAAGACCCAAGCCTTGTCTCAGATCTATATGACTTGATTGATGAGGATGAAGAAGAATATGAATTCTGGCCTGATTCGAACGGTGATTTTTCAGAGAGTTTTGAAAGAAACTTAAGAGAAGCGATCATAACTATTGTTGAGGGAAATGAAGATCTGGTATTTATGGATGATGACCAGATCCCTGGAATATTTGGTGACGGTTTTGTAGAAGAAGATAAGGATTCTGATGTTGACCTTGATGAGGATGAAGATGCTGAGGAGTTCTGATCAAATTTGAGGTTGTAGGGATTCTTGGATTTAAGGTTTAGGGGTTTTATGTTTATTAAACAGTTTAAATATTCAACGGATAACCTGGGATACCTGGTATATTCAACAAGTGAAGGGATTGCCATTGATGCAGGGGGGGTGGACGACATCCTGGCTTTTGCTAAAGAGAACAATATTTTTATAAAATATGTCTCCAACACCCACTCCCACTATGATCACACCCCAGGCAATAAAGCATTGCTTGAGAAAACAACAGCTCAATTTATTGACTGCAGACAGATAAAATCAGACCAGGCCATATATCTTGAAAGGGAAATTTTGGAAGTGTTTCATACACCCGGCCACACAGATGATTCAATCACATTTGTGGCAGATGATTTTTTAGTAACCGGAGATACCTTGTTTAACGGGACCATAGGCAATTGTTTTTCAGGTGATCTTAAAGGTTTTTTCCAATCATTGAAACGGCTAGTTTCCCTGCCGGAAAACACGAAAATTTATGGTGGCCATGATTATGTGATCGAATCCATGAAAATGGCAAAAATTATTGAAAAAGATAACCCCTATATTGAAGCATATATTAATAAATATAATTCAGGGTTAATTGTGTCGACTTTGGAAGATGAATTCAGGGTAAATCCATATATCCGGTTTAATTCCCCGGGCATGATAAATAATTTGCAGGAAAGGAAGATGAGGACGGATACAGAGTATGCCAGATTTAAATCAATAATGGACATATATTAAGGGTTAGGTTTCGCTCAATCGAATCAGCCAAATCCGACCTAAATCTGAGCG
>JAQICW010000616.1 GCA_027858355.1 Desulfobacula sp. | reverse complement strand
CCTTTGATGACACATCAAATTATTCAGAACATCAGGATTCTCTTATAAAAGAGGCATGGGATGAAGCCATTGAAGCGTTTTATTCCCGATTGGAAAAAGTCACCCTTGCAGACCTGTCCATCGGGACAACCAAAAAACTTTGGAAAGGTTCGGATTTAGTAATTTTTACGTGATGGAAAATATATAGGTCAATTATTATTAATTTTTTAACTTTTTTGACAATTTTAAATTTTTAAAAGGAGAGGTAAATGAAAAAGATCGTAATACTAGGATCTGGTGCCGGCGGAACCATGTGTGCTGCTAAACTGAGAAGAGAGCTGGGTCGGGACTGGGAAATCACAATTATTGATAATGATGAAATGCATCATTATCAACCAGGATGGCTGTTTATTCCATTTGGAATTTATACTGCAGATGACTGCCAGAAACCCAAACGTGATTTCATTCCCCCTGGTGTGAATTTTATACTGGATGAAGTTGTCGGCGTGAATCCTGACAAAAGAGTAGTTGAATGCAAGAAAGGCAAATATAACTATGACTATCTGATCGTTGCCACGGGCTGTCATCCAGTACCCGAGGAAGTAGAAGGGCTTGAAAACTGGAAACCTGATTCAAAATCCAATGAGCATACCTTTTTCACCCAGGAAAGTGCAGTTGCCCTGTTTAAGAGAATGAAATACTTTGAAAAGGGCAAGATGATCTTCAACATAGCTGAGATGCCCCATAAATGCCCGGTTGTTCCCATGGAATTCATCTTTATGGCTGACTGGTTCTTTGCTAAAAATGGGTGCAGGGACAATATTGAAATTGAATTTGTTACTCCGAACACTGGTATTTTTACAAAACCCATTGCAACCAAGGTTATGACTGCCACGGCTGAAGAAAAAGAAATTCTGGTGACCCCGAACTTTGACCTTTCAACCGTGAATACCCAGGAAAAATATATTGAGTCGGCAAGAGGCGACAAGATAGATTATGATCTTTTTATCTCCACCATGCCGAACCTGGGTGCGGATTATATTGAAAACTCAGGAATGGGAGATGGTATGGGGTATGTGCTGACAGATCATCATACGCTCCAGGCAGAAAAGTATGAAAACATTTATGTTGTCGGTGATGCAACCAATGTTCCAACCTCAAAGGCGGGTTCTGTTGCACATTATGAGGCAGAGATTATTGTTGAAAACCTGCTCCGTGAAATTGACGGCAAAGAGCCCAAACCTTTATTTGACGGTCATTCAACCTGTTTCATCGTATCCGGCTATGACAAAGCCTTTCTGTTTGACTTTAACTACAAAACAGAGCCGCTTCCAGGTAAATTTCCGTTCCCGGGCATCGGGCCCTTTGAGCTTGTAGGTGAAAGCAATATGAATTACTGGGGCAAGATGATGTTTAAATGGGTATACTGGAACCTTCTTTTGTCCGGACAAGACATGCCGCTTGAGCCTCAGATGGCTATGGCTGGAAAACATTGGCCCAAAGTTGAAACAGAATAGGAGGGTGACATGACAAATGAAGAGTTGATACTCGAAAAGCTTGAACGTCTTGAAACCCAGATACAGCCTTTGATTAAGACCAGCGAAAAATTTGCGGAACTCAAAAACGATTTGATTCCCATTGGCAACCATGCCACGGCTCTATTAATCAAGGAGTTAACTGAGGTGGAAGCCGGTTTCCAGCTTGAAAATTTTTTGTCCCTGACAAAAGAGGCCATGAGAAACACTGAAAACTTTATATTTGCCATAAAGCAGATGGCCAGTATTATAGAGTTTGTAAAAGACCTTGAACCCCTTCTTAAGTCGGCTGTTCCCCAGATTATTCATTATTTGGATGAACTTGAGCAAAAAGGTGTATTCAGGATTATAAAGTCTACAGTTGATCTGCGTACCAAGATTGCTGCCACCTATACTGCTGAAGATATTGAAGTCATGGGTGACGGTCTTGTTGCGGTTCTGGGCCTGGCAAAGAGTCTTTCAAATCCCAAAGCAATTGCCCTGCTGGAAAAACTGTCCCGGATACCGTCCAAGGTCGAACTTGAAAATGCAAAAAGTATTGGTGTTTTCGGACTTGCATCTGCTGGATTTAACCCTGAAATCAGCAAAGGGCTTGGAGTTCTCATGGAATTGACAAAAGCCATGGGAAAAATAGGTCCGGACAATGATTAATAAAATTGGGATTAAAACCAATGGGATTAAAAAGCAGAGGAATTGAGCAACCATTAAATAGAAGAGGAAGAATCTATGGTAAAAGCTTCTGAAAAAAAAATACTTGTAGTGGATGATGAGCCTGATGTGAGAAATTTTCTGGCCACTTGTATTCAGGATGCCGGGTTCATGGTAGATTCAGCTGTTGACGGGCAGGATGCGCTTGAAAAGATTGAAAAGGAAATGCCGGACCTGATGACTCTTGATATGGTCATGCCAAGAAAATCCGGGATTGAACTGATCCGGACCTTAAGAAAGAATGAAAAATGGTCCAAGCTGCCTATCATCGTTATTACAGCCCATGCCAGAAATGAATTTGCAAGTGAAGACATAAAAAGCTTCAATGCCTTCACATCCGGGCTTAAACCAAAACGGACAATAGAAAAACCAGTTACTCCCGAAATTCTGGTAAATACCATTTGTCAGATCCTTGAGGTTGAGCCTGAAACCGATATTCCCAGAGCAAAAGGACTTTCATCTGATCAGGAAAACCTTGTCAAAATGATACAGAACAGCGATTCAAAAATACTTCAGCAGATTAAAAACATTCTCGGGGCTGATTAAATTCCCCTGTTACACCCTGATGCACACCACTGACAAAGGTTGTCAGTGGCGTGCATTCCTCTTGTTGCATGAACAATGGATTACAGGGACGGGCAGGCAGCCGGGTTATTTTTACCATTGTTGTGTATCAAATCGGCAATACTGATACCATCAAGCTTTTCATATAAAACTGATGTGGCATCTTGCCAGGCATTCCGGACAAGGCAGTCTGCAGCCAGTTCACACTTTTCAGGAGAGCTTACACATTCCACCAGGTCTGTCTGTCCTTCAAAAAGCCGGACAATCTGACCAAGAGATATTTGACCCGGATCTTTTACCAGAAGATGTCCACCCTTAGGACCACGCACACTATTTACAATACCAGCTTTCTTTAAAGTGAGCAAAATTTGTTCAAGGTATTTTGCCGGTATTTTTTGTTTGGAAGATATTTTACTAACCTGAATGGCACCCTGATCTGCCCGCAATGCAAGTTCAATCAAGATCCTTGTTCCATATCGTGTTTTTGTTGAAAGCTTCATTGAGTTCCTTTGTTATACTAAATTAATATACATAATTTTGGTATACATTGAAAGCATTGTTTTTATATTGTATTTTTATACTACAA
>JAQICW010000591.1 GCA_027858355.1 Desulfobacula sp. | reverse complement strand
TCTTCTTGCCTGAAGATCATCAACAATGGCGATCTTTGCCTGGATATTCGTCATATCCGTGTAATCTTTAATTGCTCTGAGCCTTCTTTCGCCTGCAATAAGCTGAAACCTTCCATTTTGTTGCGGCCGGACGATAATCGGTTCAATCAATCCATCATGTATAATATTTACTCCAAGCTCTCTTAAACTGTTTTCATCAAAGTGTTTGCGGTGTTGATAGGGAGAAGGATCAATCTTTTTAATGTCTATCATGGAAAAAGAAAAAGAATAATTTTTATGGTCTGTTATTGTCATGATCCAAATCCCCTATAAAAAATAAAAACACTCAAAGAGAAAATTTAGGACAGAGCACAAAGGTTAACTTAAACATGAAATTTTTAAACTTTGGTTCCATTTTAAACTGTGGTTCAATTTTAAATCTTGGTTCAATAAGCAAAAAACTGACTTTGCTGGTAATGATTGCGGTTCTACCTGCCCTCTTTATTCTTCTTTATTCTGGCCTATAGCAGCGACGGCAGTTCATTGAAAACGCCAAACAGGATGTTTTACTGCTTAGCCACAGCATGGCTGAAACCCAGAAAGAAATCACCCGCTCCACCAGGCAAATTTTCTCCATCCTGTCCCTGCTGCCTGCAATTCAGTCAATGGATCTTTTGGCAAGCACTGAAATTTTGATTACATATTTAGTGCCCGACCGTATTGATCTGGTCGATAAATTTTTCAGCATAGCCAATATATTTTAAAATTTCATCTATCTTTATCTGCAAACAAATTTCATCTGTAGAGATGAAGTATAACGCTTTTTCAGCCTTCTCAATGACATCTTTTGCGAGTATCAAATATTCATTATGCGCATCAATGATAAGCTGCTCTCTTTTAGCCTTCTTATCAGGGACTTTGGAAGTAGAACGTTTTGTTTGTTGGGCTTTTCTGAAAAGTCGCTTTGCTTTTTTAAAGTTTGATTTTCCTTGCCGCCATTCAGTTATTCCCAGATCAATGCATAAAGACATAATCAGGGTTATTACCTTGCGCAAGCTGTCCAGTAAGAGGTTTATATCTGTTGGGAAGTGTACATCCGTTTCGGTGACAAAGGAATCACAGCTGACCTTTAATTCTTTATTTTCCGAATTTGCAAAAAAAAAGTTATGCCCATATTCTACTGCAATATAATTTATTTGATCAAGAATCTCTGGTGTGAATCGAGAAACATTGTCCTTTAATGTCTGGAGCTTGTATTCATAATGTTTTTTTTGCATAAGGCTCCTGTTTAGGTCTTGGGGCTACCTCCGCTCCTCCCCCTTAAAGCACCAGCAAACAGGTCCAGGGGGGGGGCATGAGCGCACCTGTCAGGCCGAATTGGGATAACGACCAGGACTATTGCTGCTATGGTGGTGGAAAGTTATTTATGACAAGTGAAGGCCCTAAAAAGTTATTTGTCAGACCACTTTATTCTTTTTCGAGCAAAGTCGATTTTATAATTCACAGCTCTTAAAAAATTCATTCCAAGCAATCCTTTAACCATATTTGAATTTGAATCATTTTTATGATCGATAATTACTGCCTGTAAATTGTCCATGCGATAAGGGCCGACGATCATATAATCGAGGGTTACTTTTTGCATATCTATTACTGTACCGTCAGCAATTGCTATTTTCCCAGAAGCATTAGGACTGATTCCCAATTCGTCCCCAACGCTCTTATGCAGTGTGGTCGTTGTGGCCCCGGTGTCAAATACTAACCAAGTAGAAAGTTCTTTCTCTTTATATCCCAACTTGACAGGTACTAAGACAGCGTTGCCTGCCATAAGAACTTTTGTTTCAATTTTATTTGGAAAAGGCCGGGATAGTTTTTCCTGCTCCTTGGGTTGGGATATAATGGTAACCTCCCCCCACTCCCAGTTCTCCCAGCCCTCAACAGGTTTATAATCGTCTGTATGGTAATCTCCCGGTTTTGAATAAATTGTCATACCAGGCACACTATCCCCAGCAGATGAAATAAATGTAGGCCCCAGAGTAAATCCAACAGCCATTAAAAATAAAAAGAACGTGTTTTTCATTTGAACTCCCATAACCGCTTTTTGGCATAGTTTGATGCCTTCCTATTGGCCTCCGGTGTAATCGTTCAATAACTCATATCATAATCTGGCATTGCCTGTAAATTCTGGAAACTCATTGGTTTTGCTTTTTTGATATCGGCCAAAGCACTTGATCATCAGACAGTTCTGGAATGTCTTTGTGAAATTTTCCTGGTATTCGTAATGGATTTTACTTCCTCCCTATGCCCGTTCGACAGAAAAAAAATAGATAACCACTGTTGTGTGTTTTATATAAAAAGTTGAATCCAGCACCCATCCTACTTGCAGGTATTTTTCTTGAGCACAATGCTGGAAGAAGATAGAGCCTCAACCGGGAATTGATTATTAAACCGGGCAGTTTTTTGATAAAAAAGAATCAAATTTTCATGTTTCTTGCTATTTTATGGAAAACATTATATCCAAAATAAATCTGTTTGACGTTTTTATAAATTAAAAAAGGAATGATTATGAATCTGAATGTATCAAAAGCCATGGCCGATGCAAGAGAGGCTATGTCAGAAGGTGCTTTTCAACAAGCCGGAGGTATATTGAGCAATGCAAAAAATATAGTCAGGGAAGAAGTTCAGCTCAAAACAAAAGGTGAAATAAAAAAAATCATAGATAAACTTCAGTCTGAAACCACGATGACAAATGATGAAATTGCATTGATTAAAGCGTGGATCATCGGTGATGCAATCGGTTATACGAAAATGGAAAATAATTTTGCGGATTGGCTTGCAGAATATGAAAGATTGGAAAACGAATTGATAGGCTACGAAAATAAGGAGTGTTCCCCCGAGGAATTGTTTAAATTCCACGGGGTATTGGAGGATGCCAACCGAGTCAGTTACGACATTGCCTATTTTCTGGAAAACCAGGACAGGATCAAAAAATTTGAGGCGGCTGTTGGCAGCGGACTGGGGGAAAGAGAAAGAAATTTCCTTGCCAAAACATTATTGGGCAAACTGAATTCTCCGGACTATTAATCCATTGGGAATAACCGGTATTGCCGGTTTGACCTTATATTTGTGCAAGCCAACAACATTTGTTTTTTCTAAGCTTATTTATGATGTTTTTTAAATGCCTACAGTGAAAAATAAATATCTGAATTGATTGATATTGCCAAAGATTTTATACAACCTTCCCTGGGTTAGTGACCATATGATAATAATGATTCTATGCTCTCTTTCCACTTCACTGGATTTTTAATTGCCCATGCAATTGAATCTTCAATCCCCTCAACATTATAGTGGACGCAAAGTAATTTAGAGAATACTGATTTACCGTTAAAAGAATTTGGCATCGATACTCGATTAATTGATTCTATGGGTATTATGTATTCTTTGAACGGCATTGCTCTTATGAAGAACAACTGGTCTTTTGTCAGGACGATAGCTCCATTTCCACGTATCTGTTTTCCACCTTTTGATTTCTCACCAAAAAAGTTTGCTCTAGTC
>JAQICW010000567.1 GCA_027858355.1 Desulfobacula sp. | reverse complement strand
AGGAAAACGATCTTTCCATCATCGGCTCCACTGGTGCAATGGCAAAAGTTTTTGACTGGATCCGTCAGGCAGCGCCCACATCGGGAACCGTGCTTATAACCGGACCCACTGGAACGGGCAAAGAGCTTGTGGCCAGGGCGGTTCATCAGAACAGCAATAGAAGATCAAAAAAACTGGTTACCATAAACTGTACGGCAATGTTGGAGAATATTATAGAAAGCGAATTGTTCGGACATTTGAAGGGGGCCTTTACAGGTGCTGCGACAGATAAGAAGGGACTGGTTGAAGAGGCAGACGGCGGTACGCTTTTCCTCGATGAGATCGGAGACCTGAAACCCGGCCTCCAGGCAAGTATCCTTAGACTGCTTCAGGAGGGGGAATACAGACCCGTGGGCAGTGTCATAACCAAAAAGGCGGATCTCAGGTTTATCGCAGCCACAAACAAAAATCTTGAACAGGCCATAAAGGAAAATACATTCCGGGAGGATCTATTTTACCGCCTCAATGTCATCCGCCTGGAAATACCGCCTTTAAGGGATAGACCCGAAGATATTCCGCTTCTGTGCCACCATTTTCTCAACAAATATGGTGTAATGAACGGAAAACATGTTAAGGGCATCGCTCCGTCTGCCATGCAGGCTTTGACAGCAAGACAATTTCCCGGCAATGTACGGGAGCTTGAAAATATCATTGAACGGGGAATCATTTTTTGTGCCGGCGATACCCTGACCCTTTCCGACCTGGGTCTTTCCAGTTCGGAAAAATTTCTTATGCCTGAATTGTCTCCCCGGTTAAACAGGGAAGATTCCCTGATGAATTTTAAAGATGCCAAAGAGGAAAATATCCAACTTTTTCACGAACACTATATCCGGGCTCTGTTAAAGGAAACTCAGGGGAATATCAGCAAGGCCGCTGAAACTGCCGGGATACAGAGACAATACCTGCATCGGCTCATGAAAGACGCCCACATAGAAGCCAATGAATTCAGAATATTGTCTCCTATGAAATGACACCTGAAATTGACACCTGTCCACCACCAGGTTTTACCGGCCGACATCATTTTGATGTCGGCCGGTTTATTTTAGGGTATTTAATCTGCATAATCAGGAAGTTAGCCAATAGTTTTGTTTTTTATTCATTCTGGCACATTTATTGTTATTCCTTTTTCTATAACGGAAGGTCGACATGGAAACAATCAGTCGAGATTCTTAAATAAATAATAGAAAAAGGAGAAACAGTATGGATAAAAAGAAAGCAAAAAAGGGCTGGGAAGTGGCCCACGACCTGGAAAAAGAAAAACAGACCATTGCAGAGCGGTTTATCCCGGAGTGGCGCCATATACGTGCTGCCCTGGGAGGTGTGTTCGTCTTTTTTCTGGTTTTTCTGGTGGGCTGCTGGCTTGCGGGAAATCCTTTTGAAGCCACGGTAAGGATTCAGTCTGACTGGACAATTGCCAATGGAATCCAGGGAAATGACTGGATAATCATCTGGAGTGTGGTGGGTTTGGCGGCATTTTTTGAATTCATGGATGCCTCGGCAGGCATGGGATTTGGAACAGCCCTGACACCCATCCTCCTTGTGGTGGGATTTGACCCCAAACAGATCGTACCGGCTGTTATGATTCAACAGGGTATGGCAGGTCTTGTGGGTGCCTTTCTCCACAGGGAATTTGAAAATGTGGAGTGGAAATTTTCCCCCATGTCTGAAACCGTAAAACTCTGGATTATCATCGGAGTAACCGGATGTATAGCCGTAAGTCTATCCATCATGGGAATTTACAAGTTTTTCCCTGTGGATAAAATCTGGATCAAACTCTATGTGGCCATCCTTCTGGTGATGATGGGTGTCGTCTCTCTGTGGAGTGCCAGGAAAGACAGGCCTTACAAACCCAATAGGATGTTCGGTTTTGCTTTCCTTGCAGGATTTAACAAGGGTGTGGGCGGCGGTGGATACGGCCCCGTGGTCACCATCGGCGGCCTTCTTTCAGGCGTGCCCGTTAAAAGCATGCTTGCCGTAACGGCCATCTGTGAAGGAACCGTCTCCACCTTTGCCATCATTGTATGGCTGGCACTTCTGACCAGCGGTGTTCAGATAGACTATATCATGCTGCCGTCCTTTATGATTGCAACCATGTTTTCTGCCATTGCAGCACCCTATATGACACGGGTTTTCCCGGAAAAATTATGGAAAATAGTGGTACCGGCCTATTGTTGTGTTGTCGCAGTCATCTGCTTCTATAAGATAATTCCCGGTATCTACAAGAAACTGGGTGGTTGATGGCAGTCTGAATTAATACAATCCCCTCCCTGGAAACAGGGAGGGAAAAACAATAAGGAGATGTGTTATGAGCAAAAAACCGCTGAACGGTTATATCCGGAAACGCACGCAAAGCATGGGCTTGTCAATGGTTGTAATGGGGGTGTCATTTTTTTTATATTATCTGGGGCTTTTTGGTAATGTGGATGGACCCCTTGCACCGGAAACCCTGGGAAAATCCCTGGCAGGCATGGGAGTTGAAAAAGTCCATATGCTGCTGTTTTTTCTTTCTTTTTTCATCATTGCAATGACATGGAACCATATCTTCAACCTGGTGACATATATTACCGGTTCCAGCACGAGTCCCGTAAAAAAAGGAGTGGTCAGCCACACTGTATGGGTTGTGGCACTGGTGTTCTGTGTCATATTAAGGTATTATTAATAGACAATTAACTTTTGGAGGTGTAATTTTCCGAAAGGTGTTAAAAGTCTTCATCATCTGGAGGTACAGGGCATGCCGGACAGAACTTTTGCCATATCGGCAACACGAGACTTTCCTTACTTTCGCAGGGTATGGAAAAAGGTGGTTATAATTCTCATTGCCGCAGCCTTCCTCCCCCTTGTGGTAATCGGTGGCGGTATGTATGTTTACATGACCCGCACAATTAAACACAAAACAATGGAAGCGCTCAAGACAGAAGCGGTTTCCCATAAAAAAACCATTGATTCCTTTCTGACCGAACGGACAATGGATTTAAAACTGCTCTCAGAAAACAACAGCCTGTCAAAAATGATATCCCCGGGAACCATTGAACAGGTTCTTTCTTCGCTTCAGAACCAACTGCCCTGTTTCCAGGATCTTGGTATTATAGGCCAGGATGGCGATCACCTTGCCTACACAGGGCCCTACGATCTTGCCACTAAAAATTACAGGGATGCATTCTGGTTCAAAGCAGTGATGGCTAAAGGCATATATGTCAGTGATGTTTTCACCGGTTTCAGGAACGAGCCCCACTTTATCATAGCAGTGAAACGCAATGAAGGTCAAAAGGTCTGGATCTTTAGAGCTACTATCATGTCGGGTCTGTTTGACAATATTGTCACCCAGGTGGCAGGAAACAGGAAAGGGGACGCGTACCTGATCAACAGCAAGGGAGAATTTCAGACAAATCCAAGACAAGGCGGCAAACTCATGATGAAATCTTTGATTTTGCCACCGGGTCGTTTTACAGGAGTGCAGGTAGATGAAAAAGGGTCAAGTATTACCTTAACCACCTGGCTTGAGACTATTCCCTGGCTGTCGGTTGTGAGTGTAGACAAAAGGGATGTTTTTGAAGATTCAAGAAAAGTACAGATTATCAGCCTTTTTGTCGTTGTGCTGGCAGGATTTCTTATGGTATTGGCAATCCTTCTTACCACGGACAGTCTGGTGTCCATGCTGGAAGAAAAAAGAAAGCGCGGGCACCGCCTGGACAGCAGATTGAGGAGAACTGCCTTTCTGGCCTCATCAATGAAATTGGCCAGGGGTGTTTTTAGCGACCTCAACGATATCCTGTCCAATATTCACGTAACTGCTATGGTGATGAAAGAGCAGACAGGGCCGGAAAATTTGAGTGAAAAAGATATATTGGCAAAACAGATTTTTTCGGAAGCCACAAGGGGAAAAAATCTTATCGACAGCTTTATCCGGTATGCCGCACCAAAAGATCCGGTTATTATGGATGTTGATATTCACATGGTTTTAAACCGTATGATCAGGTTTTTAAAGACATCCCTGATTGAAAAAAACATAGATTTGATGATTGATTTTCAGGAGGGATTGCCCTGTGTGAGGAGCGATGTTGCCGTACTTCGCCAGGTTTTTCTGAATCTTTTATTGAACGCTTCTGCCGTTGTGGGCATAAACGGTAAAATATGCGTATCGACATCCAGGAAGGAAAATTTTGTGATGGTTTTGATCGCAGATAACGGGCCGGGTCTGGAAACTGCAGATATGGAACAAATTTTTGACCCCCGGCATTTGAGCAAACGGGGGGATTGGGGATTTGGCATGGCCATCAGCCGGTTCATCATGGAAAGAATCGGCGGGAAAATATCCGTGAGAAATGGGAAAAAACAGGGAGTGATATTTGAAGTTCAGGTGCCTGAAGCGTTTATTGGATCATTTTCAGATTCAGAGCTTATGTTTCTGGATTGATGATGCTGACCCGGGAAAATATCAAGCAGGCCATCGATGCCATTGGCAGAAGAGAGCCTGAAATTTCCTATACCCTGCATACCATGCTGGGAAAGGGGAGAATCGATCTTTTGCCTGCATCACAAACCCGGGACGAGAAAAAGCTGTATTTTCTTTTTGGCGACAAGAAAGCCTTTGTCAATAAATACCAGTTTTTCACCAGCGGCACCCCTTGCCTTGAGCAGGCCCTGCTGATTCAATATGGAGAACTGGCCCAGACAAGAGATCTGTTTCACAGGGACCCTTTAGCAAATCCTGGAATACATGCTTCAAAAACCGATATTGCCGGCCTGTCTTTGATGCTCAATTATGAAATTGATCTGGCTTTGGATCTGTTGAAACACCGCATAGACTCCATATTTCAAAAAAATACCCAGGCCGATGAAACGCCTTTGGCCAAGGCGCTGAGACAAAGGTTCAAAAGGCTTCTGGACATAAAAAACGATAACACCGGCCAGAGCGATTTCAAGGATTTGGAGGACGACCCACGGATACTTTCCCGGGGCGTGGTGGACGAATATACAATGGCCTTTTTCATGAGGTTCCCTTTTTCCCGGGAAAGCCTTATGCAGGCAGGCCGCCTTAATCTGGAATTTTTTCACATCCGTTTTCTGTTAAATTGTCTGGTTTCCGGCACGGACAGCCTGCTTTTTGCATGTGTGGCAAAAGGAGAGATACAGGGACTGATTTTTCTGGAAATGATAAGAAAACTTTTCTACAGGGGCTTTGAAGTGAAATATGTTGCCACCCGTGGCGGAGCAGATTCTCCCCATGATCCTCGCCCTGTCAAAGGAGCGGGCACCTTTATAATGGCAGGGCTCTGGGTGCTGTGGAAAAGCAATTTTTCCGAGATAAAAGAGATCGTTCTTGATTCGGAAATCGAAGCTGAAAGGTTTTACACCTCCATTGGATTCCATGCCAGGGGACTGTACCGGTATACACTCAAATCTCCCGAGGGGCGGCTTTTGACAACTATTGCGGCAATTGCGGCATCTTCTAAAAAGACCCACCCTTCCATCACAAGTTATTTGTGCAAAAGAGTTCCAGATCGGATAA
>JAQICW010000560.1 GCA_027858355.1 Desulfobacula sp. | reverse complement strand
TTATACCCTTTACCCAAATTGACCATAAGACGTTCATTTTAATTTTTTCCGAACCCTAACGCTACCATCGATGTTTTACAGAAACATTTAAAAATAAGGCTTGATTTTTGTTTGGTGCTCTATTTGCTATTTTTACCTGATAACATTAATTGTGGCGTTTTCATTTTAACTCCATTCTCGTTTATTTTATATCTGCTTTGTAATTAATTATTGAGTCCATTTTGATATTGAAAGATTGCCCATCTTGTGTAACCGTATATTCTATGGATATCTGGCCGCTTGACTCGACAATATTTCCTTTTTTTAAATCAAATAAAACCCAACCATCCATTTTGTGTTGGTTCACCCTAATTTGAACAGGTAAATCTTCCGTTTTCATATCTATATTTACAATTGGTTTAAGAAGTACTTGGCTTTTCGATTTTGTTACAGAGAGGACTTGGTAACTTATATCTACCCCCATCCTTATACCATTATCCATCAAAGACTCAATTCTCCCAGCATCATAGGTCTCACCTTGTTTCACCGGTTTTTTAGAAAGCTGAATAAATGTCCCTCGAGTCATTTGATCTATCACTTGATCCAATTGTTGTTTGATCGCAATTTCTGTCGCGTTGTTAATCATTTGATTGAGAAAACTCTTATCAAAATCAACTACGTTTCCAAGTTCAGTCACTTTTGCTTGCAAATCAACATTAATCATTTTTTTAAACCAATCAAAACCGGGTATTTTGACATTATTTTTATCAGTATCAAATCCCATCTCACCTTGAGGGCCGGATGATCGCATCGTCACTCTCGAAAAACGCATGATAACTGATGCATCATTATTTGAAAACACAGATTCGACAATATAGTATCCGGTCATTTTCATGACAATAGGGATTTTTACACCGAGATCAACCATTTCTATTTGCATTGAATAGTCTAACCCCATTGTTATTTTCTGTCCTTTTGTGTACTTATATCTCAAAAGGATTGGTTCGTTAGTAGTCTTCGCAAAATTGGGGATTTTTTTCAGTTTAACTGTGTCGAAAATATTTGAACAATGGCCTTGGTTTCTATTTCCATCAAACAAAAGCAATGAGCATAAAATGAATAACACAATTATAGGCACTCTGTTTATTTTTGGTGTCATTTTAATTCCTTTAAAAACTTAATGAAATCTTAAAAACCTGGTGAGGGGTTCATTTGGTTATTTAAATTTTGAGTTCTTTCAAAGCTGAAATTGTACTATCAATATATCCTCTTACATCATCGACAACAGTGTCAGGTGTATCTGCTACTTTTACATACGGAAAGCTGTCTGGTGGTTCTTCCTTAACAAAAAAGTTTGCAGTCAAACATGATGGCCCTGTAAAAAGTCGAAACTAGCAAATTTGGCATCAATAATTTCAGTGGGTTACACTGAAAAAATGCCAAAACTTGACTTTTTATGAGTCCATCACCTATGGTCTATTCAAAATTTTTGAGCAACCCTGTTATTGTTTCTTTGGAAATATCAGAAAATTTGTTGAATTTATTTTTCGTTTTAAACCAGATCAGTTGATTTTTTGACGGAAACCCCAAGACATGTGCCTTTTCATTTATTCTCTGAGTTGATTTTTCATAGATATCATATTTGAGTGTTCCATCCTCTATATAAAATATGGTCCCGGAATTCATGAGTTGAAAATAATCTTTGTCAATGCTGATCGTATAAATCAGACTATTGTCTAAGCCCAGGTCCTTTTCATGAACTTTTCCAATTTTTATTCCCTGAGAATAGATACCCTCTTTTATTAGCTCAGAGGCTTTTTCAAAAACAACATAATAATAATTGATGCGGTCATTCACCTGAGTTGATCTTTTCAGCCAGTCCATGCTGTTTTTTGAAGGCAGACCTAAAATATACGCTTTTTCTGACAGTGCCATCCCTGTATTTTTGTATGCTCCATGTACCAAGGCACCATTTTTTATAAAAAATATGCTGTTGGTTTTCATAATGCCATTATGCTTCTTATCAATACCGATAGAAAGAATATGCTGTTTGTCCTCATTTTTTGTCTGATCTATAATCTGCCCTATTTTATTATCTTGGAAATAGACCGATGTGTCCGATATGGCCGGATCGTTTTCAAACACAACATAATAAAAACTACGTCCTGAAAACATGGCGCAGGTCAACAAAAAACAGAGTGCCAGCAGGCAAAGTACTAAAAAATTTTTCATAAGTTTTCTCCAGAATAAATAATAATGAAAAACAAAACAATGGTCTGTTTATTAATTAATCAATGGAATTCTTTTTGTAAAGGCTTGAATCCACCTGTCTATCAAAAAAATTAGATACAGACAGGGTTATAGTTAAATTTGAAACAAAAATAGGTCACAAATGGAAGATCAAATGGAATTCAAAATATTGATATGATATTTTTCCAAAAAATTTAACTCTTTAAAAAATGATCAATGAATGAAATTGAATTTTGGCCAAAAAATCTAATAACAGAGGACTGGCTCGAGTTGGATAAGCAGTGTAAGTACAATTTTTTTATGCCACTTTCCGCCCCTTTTTAGCCAGTTCTATCGTGGTCATTTCTGACGCAACATAGTGTGAATCCATTGTTCTGACTGCCTAAAATAAAGATTTTGATTCAAATAAGCAGTAAAACAGACTTCGTTTGCACTTCGTGAACGATGATTTGAATTTGGACGATGAAATCTGCAAAACTATTTTTGCCGGGGGCTGTTCTGATTCGTCCAAGCGCCCAATTCAGTGTCCATCCATTTAGTTCAATAAAGGACCCTCCTTGCTTGCTCCTGTTGCTTTGTTAGATGAATGGAGATGGGATCTTGGTTTATTTAATTTTGCTTTTTCCCATATATTTGAATTTTATTTATGAAAATTTATTTACTTTGCACCACAAGATATATTATGGTAATTTTCAGTGTAAAAAATTTAAAGGAGGGTCAACTCTATCTCCAATTTAGTGTAAAGGTATCCTGAATTATCTTATAATGCTTTTTTTCCATATATTTGAATTAATTTTTCCCGTTTGACAAACTAATTTTAAAATACTATGGGATTGCTATGAGTTAACAATCCACAATAAAGTCAAACCTTTCGAGAGACATGGACGGAAAGCCACGGGTCAATATAATAGCCGGGTTGCGATTAGGGAAAATATAACTTTCAATCAAAGAGGCTAACATGAAGAATATGTCACAAACCATTAGGCTTTTCATAGGAGTTGTCTTTTTACTTTTGTCGTTTGATTCGGCGTGGGCCAGTGAGTTTCCTTCATCTCATCCACCTGACGCAGTATGGAAAGATTTTGAAGGATGGAATTCTGAAAACTGTAGAATGT
Organism: Desulfobacula sp.; assembly: GCA_027858355.1. The sequence continues at coordinate 3,903 of JAQICW010000560.1, read as the reverse complement.
TTTTATGGGAACATGAGGGGCTGATTTATATTGAGTATGTACCACTCTCTGGAATCCCTCATGCTTGCGAAACCCCAGATATTGTCCAGGGCAGCGTGCAATATTTAAATACTTCTATACGTAAAGAAAGCGGCGGTTCGACGTGTGGAGATTTGTATGTGCCGGTTGTCGGAGAACTGTTTATCAGGTCTAACAGCGCAGGGGAAATATTAGACTTATCAAAACCTTTTACTATGTATCTAAACAAGAGCGATGGGCCTTTCCAAGTACCAGCCCTTGTGACGGCGAGAGAGTACTACTCAGACTATGACGGAGACGGTTACGGAGATCCAAACACCTCAATTCAAGCTTCTTCTCAACCCACAGGATATATAACAAACAACACGGATTGCAATGATAACAATCAAGATATTCATCCAGGGGCAATAGAAAGTGAGAACTATGTGGATGATAACTGTGATGGGATTGTGGACAACATAATCCCGGCTAAAGTCACTCTAACATTCCCATCAGGAACAACTGAAGTTACAACCCCAACTTTTACATGGAGTGAAGACCCCTATTCTACCTGGTATAAATTGTTCATATGGGACAGTTCTGAAAAGACTGTTCACACCCAATGGTACGATGCGTCTAATATTTGTTCAGGGGGGAGCTGTTCGGTTACACTTGAATCAGATTTACCCAGTGATGATTATCAATGGTGGGTTAAAAGCTGGAATGATTATGGTAGTGTGTGGTGTGATGGGATGAGCTTTACTGTTCAAAGGGACGAGACTCCACCTTCCAAAGTCGCCCACACATCCCCTTTAGGAACCGTACAAGACTCAACACCAACCTTTATCTGGAATGCAGATTCAGCTTCAACTTGGTATAAGTTCTGGGTAGGAACTCCTAACGGCGATAAGATATTTGCTCAATGGTATGACGCATCTGAGATTTGTTCTGGTGGGAATTGTTCAGTTACACTTGAATCTGAATTAACAGGCGGTGATTATGAATGGTATGTTAAATCTTGGAACAACTATGGTAAAATATGGAGTGATGGTATGAGTTTTTCTATATCGGATTAATTAGGTGTGTGTTATTTTAAAAACTAAGGTTTTTTACCTATAGACAAAGCCTGTGGTGGGTGGTATTGAAAAACAAGTGAATCACTATGAATAAAAAAGCTCCAATTCAGCATTTAAAAGGAGAATCATGAAAAAACATCTTTCAGTATTTATTTTATTTTTACTATCCACCTGGTTATTCGGGTGTTCACCATCCCCGCAACCATTAAATCAACAATTTTCCCATCAAAAGAAAATGCAGGCTGCCCAACACTGGCAGTTGCTGGCTAAAGACTTTACAAAACAAATCGTTGAGACGATAAAGACTGATTCGATATTCTTAGGGTTACCGGGTATCGGTCATATGAATGAAGACACTGTCCAAGATGGAGACATGTCATTAACTTCATCCCCATATCTCTATATCCAGACCATTGATAGATCAGAATTTGGCAAAGCATTTAGGGGTTATCTTGTCACAGAGTTAACAAAACTTGGGTATACTATCGCCTATGGGCCTGAAGAGGCCGTAATATTAAGATGGGCAGTGAATAAAATTCACCATAGGGCAGACAGAAAATCTAATATGACACCGGGCACCTTTACCGCCCTGTCTGCTATCGGGGCTGGAGTGTATAAGCTGTGGGAAAGCAATTCAGCCTTTGTCGCGGGCATAGGCACTGGCATAGCCCTTGACGCTCTTAAGCATGCATCCCCCTTAATGCGAGATCAGCGGCTTGGACACTCTGAACTTATGATCTCTTTCTCAATTTCGAATAAAGGCATTCTCCTTGCTCGGGAATCCGGCACATACTATGTACAAGACAAAGACACTTGGCATTATAACGAAATCGCAGATTTTGAAGGACAACCACCTCTTCTGCTAAAACCAAAAACTTTTAAAGTTGTCAGCTATAAATAAGGAGAGTTTTTATGTCTATCCGATTATCTGTAATATTTATTATCGCCGCTTTTTTTATGACCGGTTGCGCTTATAATACCTCCACACCCCTATCCCAAAAAACCAGGGGTAATAACCTTATTTATGATAGTTATAAAATTGTAAATACACTTGAGAAAAATCTAAAAGGCCCAATTTCCCATAATGATACTATTATTATAGCTTCATTTGTTGATATAAGTGATCTAAATGAATCCTCCCGCCTTGGTCGGATCATGGCCGAACAGGTTGGGTCTATGTTCGCCCAAAAAGGATACAAAGTCATTGAAATGAAAATGCGCCAAAATTCAATATTTGTTGATTCGGAGAATAAAGGTGAATTTTTATTGAGCCGTGAAATACAGAATATCAGCCAAAACCACAACGCATCTGCTATTGTTGTCGGCACATATGCAAAAGGCTATGATAAAGTATATGTTTCAACCAGGATGATAAATCCAAACAACAGTGTTGTTATATCATCTTGTGACATTCGGCTTAATTTTTCAAATTTTAGAGAAATGACCGCTCTTTTGAAAGATTGAAAATAATCGAAAAAATGTAAAATTAGGTAACTAAACATAGTTAAAATAATCGCTAAAAGAAGACCAGCAGGACAATGTGGTTCTGCTGCTTTGCCCTGATTACTATAATTTTAAAAATAACATAAATATGTATAGATGTCGTGTAAGCAGTCTAAGTTTTCGATATTTTCCGAAACCTTCTTTAAAAAATAATTACTCCTGCTATTCTCCAATATAGCTTCCTGGGAAATTTTAAAATTTTACTGTTCCATTTCCCATATAGTAGAATCATTTTTTGAAAATTTATTTGTCTTGTACCACAATATATATTATTGTGATTTTTACTGAATTAATCAGAATATCAAAAGTATTCGGGTAATTTTATGGTTTGCGGGGTGTTTAGCAAGCATTCCGCTACAAAGCTCAAGTCCATTTCGACAGTAAAAGGAATTTCATATGATTGAAAAACCCACTTATGAAGAGTTGGAAAAAAGAATTCAGGAATTAGAACAAGAGGAATCCGTGGACAAGCAGGCGGAAGATGCATTGCGCGAGAACAAGACACCTATCAGAGAAAAAATTAAAGGCATACTCGAACCGAAGGGGGACTTTGGCACGCTGAGTCTCGGTGATATTATCGACAGTGAGGGACTGCAATCCATGATGGATGATTATTACAGCCTCACGAACATCGGCGGCGCCGTGTTGGATATTTCCGGCAATGTCCTGGTTGCCATCGGCTGGCAGGATATCTGCACAAAGTTCCACCGGTGTCATCCCGACACGCTTAAAAGTTGTATTGAAAGCGACACCATCCTTTCCAATGGCGTGCCTGCGGGTGAATTTAAGGCCTACCGATGCAAGAACAACCTTTGGGACATGGTGACGTCCATCGAGGTGGGCGGCAGGCATATTGGCAATATTTTCCTGGGACAGTTTTTTTATGAGGGCGAAATGCCCGATTACGATCTATTCCGCAGCAAGGCCCGCCAATATGGATTTGATGAGAAGCAATACCTCGCAGCCCTTGATCGCGTTCCACGCCTGAGCCGGGAAACGGCTGATACGGCAATGACATTTTATACCAAACTCGCCGGGATGATTTCATCCTTGAGCTACAGCACGATCAGTCTTTCCCATGCGCTTTCCCAGCAGGAAATGGTGCAGCATAAACTCAGTGATAGCGAGAAAAAATTCCGTTCCTTGTTTGAAAGCATTATCGATAGTGTATTTGTTCATCTATTAACAGAAGATGGTTTACCGGGCCGTTTCATTGAAGTTAATGATATGGCATGTAAAAAGTTGAGATATTCAAGGCAGGAATTATTGCAATTAACTCCACGTGATATTAGTGCTCCAGACGATGGAATGAATCCCGTTGAAATTG
>JAQICW010000513.1 GCA_027858355.1 Desulfobacula sp. | reverse complement strand
CCCGACCAGACCAGAGAGTATCCCTGGGGTAACTGGATGTTCTCATCCACCAGTTTTCGGGCCTGTTTCACATAGGTGCCGATATCCATATTCTGTATATCCACAAATACCCAGGCAGTCCGTTTAGAGTTTTCACTCTTGATGCCGGCAGGAGAGGGTTATCCAGCAGGAGATTGAAAATCCCTTGTCCATGGCGATTCTCAAAGGGGAATTTAACCCGGATGAGGCCATAGAGTTCAGTTTTGATGAAGATACAAAAAACCTGAAAATACCTTGATAAGGCACATTAAAAGACACCGGCAAAGGAATGCATATCAAAATGCATTGATTATAAACCCTTTGCCGGTTATTATTTTTTGAAGCATGAATCTTAGCCAAAGGCGAAGAAATGGGTGATAAAATCAATTCAATCATATTTGAAAACGAATTTAAGGTCGGACACTTGTATGATATTTAGCTATATAGAAAATTATAGGATTTAGTGGTACTGATATTTTAAAAACTCGTAAATCCTGGCTACTTTTGAAAGAAAAGCAAAGGTCGGAAGCAATAAAGAGAGCAAACGCAATAAATAATATTTGTTATTTCATGGAGAGAAGCCATGCAAATCATGTTAATAGGCATAGAGACCGAGGATGAAAAAAAAATAAAATCAAGCATTAAAGGGCTCTCCTCTGGGATTTTTAAAATTTTATCTTTAAAAGAATTCAGTGACGATTTGTTTTGTAAATCTGATAGGTATCAAGAAAATATTAGTCTGATTCTAATTGATGATCATTTGTTACCGGATGATTCTGTCCTGGCTTGCCAGCAGATCAGGGCCATGGGTGAAATTTTTAAAACCGTTATTATTCTTGTGGTTGATAAAAAAATGAAACCTCAGTCAAAAAAAGTGATTCAGGAGGGCTGTTCAGAATTTGTCATTAAACCGTTAAAAAAAATAGAGCTTGTGACACGTATGAACACGTGCCTGAGCCTGCAAAAAGAGAAGAGAAAAAGAAAGGTTTCTGAAAGCTGGTTTTTTCAGGTGGTTGAAAGCATGCCCATTATTTTTGCCGATTATGAAGACGGCATAAATGCTGTTTATGCAAATAAACTGGGCAGCCATATCTGGGGGGTGAGCTATGATGAAGTCATGAACCCGCCATCTAAATGGACTGAATATATACATCCCGATGATAAGGTCCGGGTCATTGATGCCATACATAATTTAAAAAAAGAGGCTTTAAACATTCAATACAGGATCATTCGGCCGGATGGACAATTGCGATGGATCGATGATTCTTTTATACCTGTTTTTGATAATAAGGGAAATAGAATAAGAGTTTTCGGTTTCGGGCAGGATATCACAAAACGCAAGCTTGCAGAGCATTCATTAAAAAAGAGCGATGAGCACTTAAGGTCATTGATGGAAACTGCAACTGATTTTGCCATTTATCGTCTTATGTTTAATAAAAAAGATCCATTACAATCTGAAATTATTTTTGCCAGCCCATCTATCATGGATATATTGGGTGTAACTGAAAATAGTTTGGAAGCTTGGCTGAATACAATGCGTACAGAGAGCGCAGAAAAAATAAGGCAGACCTTAAAGACAAAACCGGTTCTATTGAAAATGGAAGAGATTGTTCGGGTCTTCCATCCTGAACATCAGGAATGGCACTGGGTCCTAATTATAGAAAATCGCCTGACAGATGAAAATGGCAATTTAAAGTATTCAAATGGTATTATGTTTGATGTGACTGACCGGGTTAATGCGAATAGTGCATTAAAAAAAAAGGATCTACAGCTGGCTACACAGACTGTAAAATTACAGAAATTGAACGATGCACTGTCAGTGCTTCTGGAACATCAAGAAAAAAAACAGGTAGACCTACAAAACAATATATCAGAAACATTGGATAAACTGGTAAGTCCTTATCTTTTGGACCTATCTGTCACAAACCTGGACCAAAATCAGCAGACCTATGTTGATATCATTTCTTCGAATTTGACCAAGGTGACTTCTTCTTTTGTCAAATCCCTGACCTCCTGGAAAAAAAAGTTGTCGCCTACTGAGATCAGGGTGGCAGACCTGGTAAAGAACGGAAAAAACACCAAAGAGATTGCAGAGTTGTTTAAAGTATCTCCGGCAGCGATCTCATTCCACCGTGCCAATATCAGGATAAAACTGGAAATAACCAATGAAAAAGTCAATTTGACATCCTATCTCCAAAGCCTGGAAAGTGATTAATTCATCCTTTAATGATTCTGGTTCGGGCAGGTTGTAATTTCGAGAAGATTCTATATTTTGGTGTATCAAAACCTGAACGTATTAGAAAAATGGTCGCCTTAAAGCAAAAATTAATATCGAATTAATAGGTAAATCCTATCAATATCCTATTAATCTCTTTGTATTTCATTCTCAAAATTCGTTTGTTAAATAAATTATTGACTATAACTACAAGCAGTTTCCAAAAGGAGGAATTTAATGAAGACTTATGTTTGTTCAGTCTGCGGTTATTCTCATAATGGTGATCAGGCTCCTAATAGATGCCCTCAATGCGGAGTAGGAAAAGCAAAATTTTTTTTACAGGAAGGTGTAGCAGAAGAAATTGATACCAAAATCCTCCAGGAATTTAAGGGTGCGATAAAAATAATTATAAACGGAACCAAACATGAATTTAATATCGGCCGGGACATTGAACCGTCAGAGACCCTTTCTTATCTGCTCAGGGATAGATTGGGGCTTACAGGCGTTAAAATCGCCTGCGACCAGGGTGCCTGCGGTGCATGTACTGTCCTACTGGATGGCAAAGCCGTGCTATCGTGTATGCTTCTGGCAATAGAAGCAGACGGCCATGAAGTGATCACGGTGGAAGGTCTGGGGGAGAATGACCCGGTCATCAAAGCCTTTGCGGAACAATCCGAACCCGGATACGGTACGGCAATGCAATGCGGATTCTGTACTCCTGGATTTGTTATGGCAACAAAATCCTTGTTAAATGAAAATCCTTGTCTCGATTTAAGCGAGATAAAGAAAGGCCTGTCCGGTAATCTTTGCCGTTGTGGTTGTTACCCTGCCGTGGCCCGGGCCGTGGAACGGGTGGTTGATCGGGAGGTTGAATAATGACCAGACAATTTGAACCCAGACAATCAAGAAAATTTGTCGGGTCCTATCGACCAAAAATTGAAGGCTATCAAAAGGCATCCGGTTCAAGTGAATTTCTGGATGATATTGCTTCAGGGCTTCGTTTCCCGGGAATGCTCCATGCCAAGGTTTTACGGTCTCCATTTCCCCATGCAATCATAAAAAGCCTTGACACGGATGAAGCGGAAAAAATGCCGGGTGTGCATGTTGTGCTTCGGTATGATGATCCTGAGATTGCAGCACTCAAGCCGACAACCAATTCCTGGACAAGCTTTAATACCGTTTCCTATGAGAAAATGTATTACCCGAACCACAGGGACAGGAAAGTGCTGGGCGCCAAAGCAAACTGGGTAGGAGACCAGGTCGGAGCGGTTGTTGCAGCAAAAACCGAGGAAATCGCTTATAAAGCACTGAAATCCATTAAGGTACAATGGGAGGAACTCCCTTTTGAACTTGATCCCAAAGAAGCCATGAAACCCGGTGCACCGGTTATTCATCCGGAAATCAATCCCCGGACCAACATCCTACCTTCTGAAGAACTGTGCGGGCCTGATATCTTTCGTACCCGTGGAAATGTCGACAAAGCGTTTGCCAATGGGGATGAGGTTGTTGAAGTCGTGACGGATTATCACTTTGCTGATCAAGGATGTCTTGATACTAGAGGATGTCTTTTAAACTGGCAGGGAGATGAACTTACCTGCTGGACAAATCTGTACCAGGCCGACCAGACCAGGATGTACATAGCACAGATGCTCGATCTTAAACTTCATAAAGTAAGGGTGATTTGTCCATATATCGGTGGCAGTTTCGGCAGATCAAACACAGGAGATCAAAGCTATTATATTTTTACTGCCATTGCAGCGCGCAGGGCAAAAAGACCCGTGAAATATAAACATACCCGGCAAGAAGATTTTCATGACACAAGGAATTACGTTGAGTGGTCTCTAAAGATGTCCGCGGCAAAGGATGGCAGTATCACCGGCTGTTCTTTTCATGGAACCGGTGATGCCGGTGCCTATTCCGAACATACCATTGCCGCGTTAAAATATATGTCTGGTTATGAAATAGATGAATGCCTTTTATATCATATTCCCAATATAAAGATGGAGGCATATGGAGTCTACACCAATAAAATTCCCAGCGGCTGCAAAAGAGGTGTGGGAAATAACCAGTTGAATTTGGCCTTGTTTCTTGCAGTGGAGCTGATGGCGGAAAAACTGGGCATGGATCCCATTGATCTGACCATTAAAAATTTCAGCCATGAATGGAAAAAGCCACCTAATAAAAGTGTGAGCGCAATACTTAGGGAGGGTGCCACAAGAATAGGATGGGAAAAGCGGCACCCCACAGGTCAGGGCCCATTGATTGATGGGACAAGGAAAAGAGGTCTTGGCTTTTCCTTGCACGATGGATGGCATGCTTCCTGGCAGGAAGAACCGCGAGGCATGATACAGCTTGGGCTCAAACTCAATCCTGATCTTACGGTTATCCTTGATGCACCCATGGCGGAGACGGGTTGCGGATCAAATTCATGCGCAGTCTGGGCCTGTGCCGACCATCTTGATTTTATCGGCATTAAGCCGGAAGATATCAAGTGGATAGAAAAAGCAGATACGGAGACAGGGCTTAAAGATATGGTTCAGACCGACAGCTCTGTCTCATATCTGCATGCCGAATTAATGTCTGAGGCGGCTGCAAAATTAAAAATTAAAATTCTTAATATGGCTGCATTGAAGTTTGAACAACCCATTGAAAATCTTGATATTGAGAAGGGTAAGGTGTTTGTATCTTCCGATCCTGATAAAAATATGATGATCAAAGAATTGCTATGGAATGAAACTTTGGTACCCATACCCGTGCTTGTTGAAAAAATGCCGCCTCTGGAAGTGACCGGAGTGCCCTATGAGGCAACATTTGCAGAAGTTGAAGTCGATATTGAGCTGGGAAAGATACATGTGACAAAAATAGTACAGCTGAACGATTGTGGAACCGTTATGTATGCAACAGGGGCAGAAGCCCAGCTCGTCGGTGGACAGGCAATGGGGCTTGGGGAAGCGCTTACAGAAGAAATAATATATGACCCGTCAACCGGTATTCCATTAAATTTTAACTGGGTGGATTATCTTATCCCCACAATGCTGGATATGCCTGAAATAGACCCAGTCGCCATGGAAGTGTGGGAGGGGGCTGGGGAATATGGAGCCTGCGGTATTGGTGAATCAGTAACAACATGTACTGCCAGAGCGGTTTCCAATGCGGTTTATAATGCCACCGGAGCCCGGGTTGACTCGACACCCTTTAAGCCGGAAAAGGTCCTTGCAGCACTTGCAGCAGTTGAGCATGCCGGATGTTCTGAAAAACAGGAGGGAGAAAATTGAAACCATTTGGACATTTCAAGAGCAGTTCTTTAGACGAGGCCTCTGCCATTCTTAAAGAATACTGTGGCAAGGCAAAGCCTGTAGCAGGTGGAACCGATTTTTTCGGAGGTCTTAAGGCATCCATCCATCCTCAATATCCGGAAGCCGTGGTAGACCTGAAGACAATTGAGAATCTATCCTATATAGAAGAAAAGAATCAGGAACTGGTATTGGGAAGTATGACACTGATAAGTGATATAGAAAAAAATCAGATTATCAAAGATAAATTTCCCCTTCTGGCTGATGCAGCCAGCGTTGTAGCCTCCCCCCAGATAAGGAACATGGGTACATTGGGCGGCAATATATGCCAGGAGCCAAGATGCTGGTATTATCGCCACCCGGATAATACGTTTAATTGTATCCGCAAAGGAGGCATATATTGTAATGCCCTTCATGGTGATAACCGATATCATTCTATATTCGGATCAATGAGGGTTGACAAGAAGGCATGTTCTTCAGCCTGTCCTGCCGGAACAGATATTCCGGCTTATATGGATATGATTAGAAAGGGAAAACTGGATGAGGCAGCTGCAATATTATTGAAGAAAAATCCCATGCCTGCAATTACGGGTCGGGTCTGCCCGCATTTTTGTGAGGAAAATTGTGGCCGCACCAGAGTGGATGAAAATGTTTCCGTAAGAGGGGTGGAACGGTTTTTAGGAGATTATATCCTTGAAAACCATCACAGGATTATGCCTGGACCAGCAAGGCAGACCAATAAAACGGTTGCAGTTGTGGGATCAGGGCCTTCAGGCCTGGCAACGGCTTATTACCTGCGATGTGAAGGCCACAGGGTGGTGGTTTTTGATAAAATGGACCAGCCCGGAGGGATGCTTCGATATGCTATTCCCGATTTTCGTCTGCCTGAAAAAGTAGTTGATCGACTGATATCTGCCTTTAAAAACATGGGGATAGAATTCAGACAGAAAAAGGAAATCGGCAGAAACCTGGAAATTAAAGACCTGCAAAAAGATTATGATGCGCTCTATCTTGCGTGCGGGACATGGGTGGTGCCAACCATTGGTCTGAAAGGGGAGGAACACACTGTTTCCGGGCTTGATTTTTTGATCATGCCGGATTTTGAAAAATCTGAAATTCTTGGACGGAATACCATCGTTATTGGTGGTGGTAACGTGGCAGTGGATGCCGCAGTTACAGCAAAAAGGCTGGGTGCAAAAACAGTGACCATGATCTGTCTTGAAAAAAGAGATGAAATGCCTGCAAATAGCCAGGAGGTGGAACAGGCGATTGAAGAGGGCATAAATCTTATGGCCTCATGGGGGCCGTCAAAGGTTGAAGTTAAAAAAGGCAAAGTAAATAGCATTGACCTTGTGACCTGTACATCGATTTTTGACAAAGAAAATCGGTTTGCTCCGGTTTTTGATACAAGTAAATTAAAAAGCCTGAAAGCGGATATGGTTATCATTGCAGTGGGCCAACGGCCTGATTCATCATTTTTGGGCAGTAGCATTATAACATCTAATGGATTTATTGTTTCAGATCCGGAAACCCGGCAAACCAATGTGAAGGGGATATATGCAGGCGGTGATGGCGCTGACGGGCCAGCTACTGTTGTAGAAGCTGTAGCTGCAGGGCAAAAGGCAGCTCTGGCAATGAACCAGTTCCTTGGGTGTGGGTCTGAGAGAGTATTGGATGAAAAAAAAAGGATGAACCAGTTTGATTTATCCTGTCTGAAAATGTCGCACAGGCAAAAAGGGATTTTAAAATCGGCGGAAAAAAGGGAAATGGCCCTGGAAGACCTTGCCGGTTTGAGCCTGGAACAAATATCCAGGGAAGCGAATCGTTGTATGAACTGCGGATGTGTGGCAGTTACTCCCTCTGATCTTGCCCCGGTTCTTGTAGCCCTTGATGCAAAGGTTATCACCACAAAGCGGATACTTCCTGCAGAAGAATTTTTTACAGCTGGAATAATGAGCTCAACCGCTCTGGAAAATGATGAGCTGGTGTCATCTATTGTTATTCCGGTCCAGGAAAATATAAAAACCGCATATATGAAATTCAGGATCAGGAATGCCATAGATTTCCCCATTGCCGGAGTTGCAGTGGTGTTGAAAATAGTCGATGGAATTATTGATAAGGCAAGAATCGTTCTGGGCGCAGCCGCTCCAATGCCGCTGAGAGTGCGAAATGCGGAAATGATCCTGGAAGGAAATTCAGTTGAGAGAGTAAAGGCAGTAGAGGCGGCCAGCCTGGCAGTGGCGGGTGCAGTATTACTGAAACACAATGGGTATAAACTTAAGATCATTAAGGCAATGGTTAAACGGACCATCCTGTCCGCACTTTTGTAATATATTTACTATTTTTAAGGAGAAAAAAAATGAAAAAATTAGGCTTAATTTCGGCAATTGTTTTGTCATTGTTGTTATTCGGCTTGCTTACTGCAGGTGCGGGAGAGATTCAATGGAAAGCTCAGACTTCTTTTCCTCCACAGGATTCAGGCACCATCCATCATGCCCAGGGCATGGTAAATGCCACTAACAAGGCTTTAAGTGGAAAGCTGAAAACTACTCTTTTTCAATTGGGACAGATTGCACCGGAAGCAGAGATGGGTACTGCCTTGTCCCATGGGGTGTATGATGCGGCATACATGCCGGCCATGGCCCGGACTGAAGCCGGGAATATAGGATTCGGTCTGCCATTCTCCTGGACCAGTTTTGAAGATGTTATGGAGTTTTATTATGATTACGGATTTCTGGACTGGTTGAGAAAGCATGAAGAAAAATATAACGTTTTTGTGGGGTGTCCCCTTCCCTGGGGACCGGTGGCATTGTTTTCGAATTTTCCAGTTAATAAAATGGAAGATTACAAAGGGAAAAAAATCTGGTCCTGGGGACTTATGTCCGCCGTGATAGAGTCTTTCGGAGCAAAGCCGGTCATGTTTGATCCCGGTGAAGTTTATATGGCATTAAAACTGGGAACGATTGACGGTGTCTTGTTTGGACCTGCTGAGCTGGAGTCCATGAAATTAAAAGAGGTTGTCAAATATATCAGCCTGCCTGCCCTTATTGACCCCCTTGTAATGGACTGGACCATGAACATGAAGTCATGGAAAAAATTATCGCCGGATACACAAAAAACCTATTTAAAAGTAATGAAAGAAAATATTCGTCCCATGTATGACAGGATTACAATAGAAAACAACAACGGGATTAAGAAAGCTGAAGAATATGGTGTTAAAGTGATTCATCTGGACCCTCAAGAGGTAAAACGACTAAAGACTGCCGCCCGCAAAACCTGGGATGCACAGGCTGCAAAAAATAAGGCCAATGCTGAAGCAGTTGCCATGATCAGAAAATTCCTGGCAGAAAAGGGAAAATAATATTAAATTACACAAATGTAGCAGTCCTCTGAATTCTGAAGGATTGCTGCATTTGCTGAAAATGGTTCAAAAGGTCTGGGGTACCTTTAAAACTCAATAATTCAAACCGGATTCTCAAGGAGAGCAGCTAAATGGTTTTAGTAAAACAGGTGATCGGCTTTATTAACACCTTGAATGAAAAAATTGGTAGAGTGTTATGTTTTTCTCTGGTTGTGATCATGCTCATACAGGTGATGGATGTTGTTTTAAGATATGTTTTCAATAATCCGACTATTTGGGCCATGGATACCAATACCATGCTGTTTACAGGGGCAAGTATGCTTGCCGGTGCATATGCCCTGAAGCATGACACCCATGTCCGTCTTGATATTTTATACAGGAAGCTGAGTCACAAGATAAAGACCATCCTGGATATGATAACCGGTCTTATTGCCATGGTTGCTATCTGTTTTGTCATCTGGAAAGGCCTTGAAAGCTTTTTGTGGGCCTGGAAAATGAATCAACACAGCCATTCCTACTGGGCTCCACCCATGTGGCCGGTGAAACTATGCCTTCCGTTAGGAGGAATACTTTTGCTTCTTCAATTTATTTCACGATTGCTGACACTTTTTGTATCGCTCAAGGAACCTGAGCAGGAAATAAAGGAGTCTTTGTAATGAGTATAGGCCTAATTACAATTCTTTTGTTTGCCTGCCTGTTCTCCCTGCTTCTTCTAGGGCTTCAGGTCTCTTTCGCCTTGCTGGTTACGGGTATTGTTTTTACTATTGTATTGTGGGGTCCGTCTCATCTTTTTGTTCTTGCATCATCTATGCAGGGAGCTTTGAGCACAGAGGTTTATATTGCTATTCCCTTGTTTATTCTTATGGGGAATATCCTTGCTCATACCGGTATTGCAGATGAACTATTCCATGCTCTTTATCTGTGGACAGGCCGATTGAAAGGTGGACTGGCCATGGGAACAGTGGGTGCCGGAACCATTCTGGCTGCCATGTGCGGATCCAGTGAAGCCGGAACCCTGACCGTGGGTCTGATGGCTTTGCCAGCAATGCTCAAAAGGGGGTATGATCCCCGCATTGCCATAGGCTCCATCGCATCAGGGGGGCTCTTGGGTTTTCTGATTCCTCCAAGCATCATTGCCATTGTATATGCCGGGATTTCCGGGGTGTCCATTGGCAAACTCTATTTTGCATCTTTTATTCCTGGTATGTTGCTGGCTTCATTGTATATCCTCTACATTGGAATTCGTTCCAGGCTTAATCCCGAATTATGTCCATCAATTCCTGAAACAGAAGCTCCGACAAGGAATGAAAAATTTGTAGCTCTGGGTAAAATTTTTTTGCCTTTTCTGATCATTGTCATTGTAATGGGAGGAATATACGGCGGCATAACCACTCCCACAGAGGCAGCCGGCATAGGTGCATTATCCGCTTTTATCGTAGCCCTCTTAAAACGACGACTTACCTGGAAGGCAGCACATGATGCCATAATTGAAACATTTAAGCTTCTGGGTATGATCGGCTGGATTATCATGTGTGTGACGGTTTTTTCAAATGTTTACAATGCCCTTGGTGCGCCAAAGATTATCAATGAAATGATCAGCTATTTTCCTGAAGGCGGTTTTGGTGTTATTATCTTTATGCAGCTGTCAATATTTTTACTGGGAACCTTTATGGATGACTTTGCCCTTCTTTTCTTGACCATGCCCATATTTGTACCGATTATCACTTTTCTTGGATTTGATCCGGTCTGGTTTGGCGTGATGATTCTTATCAATATGCAATGCGCCCTGTTAACTCCTCCCTATGGCTTTAATCTCTTTTACATGCGGGCCATAACACCTCCTGAAATAGATACCTTTACCATATACAGAGGCGTGCTGCCCTTTATCGGCCTCCAAATTGTTTGCCTTATACTTGTAATGCTGTTTCCCCAAATCGCTTTGTGGCTGCCCTCAATATTGACATAAGATTGGAAGTTATTTGGGTCAACCGGAACTGGTGTGGTAAAATTGTTCTATTTTGTGATTTAATTCCTATTTTACAAGTGGTTACGACAAAAATAAAAAGTACAATATTTTGACCTTTTATTCCCTTGAAAAAAAATTGATATATTAGCAATGTTTTGCTTAAATGACTGATATTATTGATCACACTGATTCCGGTTGACGGTGTTTTCATCACATCAGTTACGCTTGAGCCTTT
>JAQICW010000469.1 GCA_027858355.1 Desulfobacula sp. | reverse complement strand
TGAATATCATTTTTTGATCCTACCCGGGGTGAACTCTTATCAGAAATCGTTTGTGACAAATCCGGGTGATACAGCGGATCTCCCAGCAGTGAGGTCGACCAGTTCACATACAAAGTAGACAAAAGAAAGCATTCGCCCAAATCCCGCCCCCGGAATAAATATCGCAGTAAAATCCTGTTATCCCAAAAAGTAGCATTTGTAATATGCGGCCCTCCGCCATATGCAGGTCCACCGCAGGCACTCACCGTCACCCCCTGGTCCACCTGTTCCCATATTGGAGCCCCACTCCCCATATTCCACCCATTATTGCTTACCACTGTTCTATCCATACCGCCAGGATAGTACCCCCGCCATTTTGGTTTGTCCGTCTTTTCAGGAGATATTTCTGCCCGGTAATGATCCGCAAGGGGTCTGCCCAAAAAAGGGATCCCCTGTCTTTCATAGGAGGAAAGAACGCTAAAACCCAAAGCCTGTTCTTCTGAAGAACCCCAAACATTGTTTTTGTCGATTTTTTCAAATCGATCCGATATTTGACCAAAATTCGCCTTTTTTGACAGGTTTCGTATACTTTGATCCATATCCGGCATTAGATATTTTGAAGCATATAATGAGTAGTCGATCTGGCGTTTGGCTTCAATAGGTCCCTGACCATCCAGCCTGCTCGCACCATAGGCAAAAAAGTATGAAGGAAGTTGTTTTCTTTTTTCCGACAAAGGTGGTAAATCAATAAAAGATGCCTCTTTTTTTCCACCCAAAAAAGAATAGGTATCCGGGTGCATATAAGGGTTCCAGCGTTTTCCAGTGAGAGGATACCGCATGGCACTGGTAGTTCTATGGTTTCTCACACCCTCTTTACTATCCGGCCCTCCTGACATGTACATGGAGATGACAGGAGGAACAATTTTGGTTCCCCACCCATAGTACAATGTTTGTAAGCGCTGCTCCAGAGATCCTAAATCCCCATGATCCCCTGGTCTTGATGTTACCCCCCTTTCAATACCGAAAACGCCCTCACTGGAAAAAGGCAGCCCATGACAAATCACAATATAAAGGATATGTTCTTTTAAGAATTTTCCGTCCGGCAATTTATTTTCTTTATCTTCAAGAAACTCTTTTATGGGAATTGCAACATCTTCCTGGAAATGAAGCTCATCGGAAATCTTATCCCGCCCCAGAATTGAAAATTTGAAATCCTGGAAATCATAATACTTTAATTTAAGGTTTTTAATGCCTTTGCTGGCAGTATCTTTCGCCTTTACAAGAATCCATACAGTTCCATTGGATATTTCTTTTGCATTAAACCGATAGCACCTGCCCTGGCCTTCTTTAAGCTCAGGATAGACAATTTGCCTGCCCTTTTTTTGGGGGATACCTGATATTATCGGTGCTATTTTTGTTTTTATTTCAGTATTTACGGACTGACAATAAAATTCAACAGATTCCCAGTTCACTGGTACGCTGCCCTGTTTAATATTAACCTCAACAAAACGAGAATCCCTTGCCCACTCTTTGGCCCCGGGTCCTTTTCCTTTCCCGATATACTCAATGCCATCTTTATTATCATCGCTTTTTTCTTTGATAACCCAATCATTCAGATGACCTTTCCCATGTTTGCATGTAAGTCCGAGCAAATACGGTTTTTTCCCGGTCACAGGATCAGTATGCATATCCATATAATATTGGGCAACTTCTTTTGAATCCTGTCCTGGCAAGGAGCCGTCAACATCAATCGCGTAGTCTTCATTATACAGGACAAGGACTTGATCCGGATCTGCCTTGAATTTTGTCAGTCCTGCATGGCAAAAAGATATCATTAAAAGTGATACAATGATTAAACTGATTAAAATTCGATTAAAATATATTATTCGTATCCTTTCACAAAGTTAACAAGATATCAGATGATATCCCTAATTAAAAAATGCTATCAACCTGAGGTCTGATTTCTCATGTTTTATTTTGTTTCATAAGAGTAGCACCCAATATAGTTTGTGGTTGCCTTTGATCTTGCTTGGTTTCGGGTTTTCGGGTTTACTTCTTAGTCGCCATGAAAAATAGCTGATGAGCATGGTACTTATCAATTTTTTCAAAAAATGGCTGAATAAAGTTGGGGAAAGGATATACTCCAAAACCTTTTCCAACAACGTTATCGAATTTTATTGCTCTTAAGAATCGGTTGAGGTCTCTATAACTAAACACGATTAGGTGCCTATGTACGGGGGTATCATCTTCTACATCAGGATCCTTTCCTTCCATGTGGGCTCCAATAGAAACTAAACCGGAAGAGTTGATGAGCTGGTTTGAATCCGCATGTGGTCCCGTGGATGGCATTTTGCCTACTGCTAAAAGAGCGATAGTAAAGTATGTACTAATATTAGGGGTTACAATTATTAATTTCCCGCCTGGTTTAAGTATTCTTTGGCATTCTCGAATCCAAAAACATCCATTTAATAAGTGTTCAAGGACTGATAATCCGATTACAACATCAAATTTATCATTTTCATGTGGAATCGCTTTGTTTAGATCTAATTCCTCAACATTCAGACCTCGATTTACTGCTTCTTTGACCTGATGTAGGTTCCATTCAAGGCCAAAGTATTGGTCTTTGCGTAATGTACACATTTGACTTATCTGATCAAAGTACCATCCGGATCCTGCTCCACAATCTAACAGTAAACTTTCACTATTTATTTTCTTTGCTATTTCTTGAAATGCTAAGTTATAAACCTCTTTCATCGTTCTGGAGTATAAACTGCGAAGATATGGTTTAATTATTTTCATTGGTCAGGCCTTTGATTAAGTTTTAAATTCATTTAAATCAGCCACTTTAACTAATCAATCATTATTTTTCATTTCAACCCATAATCCCTTCTGATTTTTATTTGGCATATCCCCCAATTTTCCTATATTCAATTATTTTTCTCTATAGTAATACCTTGAAAGGGCTGCCCTGTCGTTGCAATAAAAAGTATGAATTTAGCAAAGAAAAAGATTGAGGGACCCTATGAATAAAGGTTATAATAAGTTTACGAGACAAAAAATAACCAAATTCAGGAGGCCACCTCAAGTGAAGTCCAGTAAAGCACAAATTTATACTAAATGCCATAAAATTCCCGAAATTCGATTCGAAGATCAGCAGCTAACTTCTTTATCTGGAGTCATAATTTTTCAGCTGTTATTTGGACGACTCAATTTAAAACTTACTTTCCGCACCCCACCATATCAAGATTTAAGGAATTTTTTAGGTATCGTTATGAAGGAGTATGGAATACCTCAGGCTTAATGTTAAGTGCTTTGAGATATTCCAGGTGGACCGGCTTGAGAGGTTTAGCAAGTTGCCAGTCTACCCACTTTTAATAACAAGGACGGTATGAAATTTTGTCGACATCATTAATGATGTCAGCCGTTTGGTTCTCCGCCATACCCACCCTGTTATTGTAGTTTTAACGGCGCATAGATCTTTCGATAAGACGTCATATCAGCAGTGTAATCAATAAAACCATTCCGAAGACTTCAATCCTGGAATTCTTTTTCAGAAAAACACTGTTAATGAAGACCGGATTCTTCAGAAACCCAAAATTCTGTTCAATGCCGCTCTGGTCCTTGTAAAATCGCAAAAGGTCTTCAGTACCCCACTCCATCTTTTCTGAAGGCGAAATCTAATTGGAAAGAAGAACAAAACACCCGGCTTCCTCACGAAGGGTGTCGACCTGTGCTTTATCCTCCTCAAAGGAAAGCTCAAGACGATATTCATATCCTTCCGGGACACGCTTCTCTCCTTTTATGTCTTTTTTTTTCGGCAGCTGTGATAACTTTTCAACCGCCGCCTGGGCATCGACTTCAAAATAATAGGGTTCTGTGATTAGTTGTTGGCCAACTTTTCAAGTTCTTTTTATTTTTTTTTGAGTAGGCGGTCTATTCTCTTATGCCTGCCTTTGTCATGAGCGCTGGAGTGTATGAAAATAGCCCGATAGGTGATACCGTATAATGTCACAGTGGTATCGAAAGCCTTGTAATGAGCTGCCGGTCGCTTTTTCGTTGCTTCTGTTTCGGCAACAATACCGATATCAACCCATTCGTCAGTTTTATCTACATTCAGGATAGCCCTGCTTATAGGTCCCGCCGTTTAATTTATATCTGATTTTTACACGCATTGAGGTTGTGATTACTTAGCCGCCTAATATATTATCTTTCCAATTTAATTAATACTTCCGCAAAACGTTTTGTCAGGAGCTTCCGGTCATATAAAACAATTTTGTCCCTAAGGGTGACCAATTCGTCGCACACGGCGCTATAGTTACTAATAATATGCAACAGTGTTACATAAATGCTGCCTTCGTTCCGGTATTCAACACTTGAACTGATGCCGAGTTTTTCCAAAAAGCTTGATGTAATTCCATGTCCTTCATCGATACAAAGGTATAATGTTTGTAACCGCTGCTCCAGAGATCCTAAATCGCCATGATCATTTGGTGCTGATGTAACCCCCCGTTCAATGCCAAAAACGCCCTCACTGGAAAAAGGCAGCCCATGACAAATCACAATATAAAGGATATGTTCTTTTAAGAATTTTCCGTCCGGCAATTTATTTTCTTTATCTTCAAGAAAGTCTTTTATGGGAATTGCAACAACTTCCTGGAAATGAAGCTC
>JAQICW010000456.1 GCA_027858355.1 Desulfobacula sp. | reverse complement strand
TGGGAGGCTTTTTTGCAGATAAAGCCGGCCGTGAAAGGATGATCCGGATCACCCTTAACTGCTACAATCTGACCATTCTCGACCTTGACCAACAGGCCGCAGGTGTCAGGGCAATCCTTAGTGCAAACTGCTCGTTTCCACATTACAAGTCCTCCTCAATTCGATAATTTATATGTTCTTTCCAAAGGGCATTTCCCTTTAAACTTTCTTAATATATTGGGATGTCACTGTTTTTGCAATCCCGAAATGCTTATAAATGAAATAGGATAAACTTTAAAAAATTATGAAACTTGTGTATATAAAGATGATTTTTCTTACACCATAAAAAAGGCTTTTATCCAAAAATCTTGTCCCTGTAAAAGATATCCTGGCCATCTGCTGTACAAGTCAGTGGTCTGGTACCGTGGCCGTGGATAAGACCGGGAATCACCTGATGAATGCCATCACCTGGATGGATTCAAGAGGCGCTGCCCATGTAAAAAAAATCACCAAAGGCCTGATAAAAAAGGCATAATAAAAACCATTCGTCTTTTATACAGGCTTTGTAATCTTATAAGGGAATGTCGGTTAATAAAATCAGATTATTGTTCAGAAAAGACTGCCATTTCAAAGTCTTAGACAGGTTTTTGTCTTTAAAAAAGCATGAATAAATTCAATTACGTCCTCTGTAATACACAGATCTGAGTGGCGGAAAATAGGGGCTCCCGGGTTTTTATTGATACTGATCACAAATTTAGCGTCCTTCATGCCGGCGATATGCTGGGAAGACCCGGAAATGCCGCAGGCAATATAGAGGTCCGGTGCAACACTTGCCCCTGTTATGCCCACCTGGTGCCCATACCCGATCCAGCCCATGTCCACCAGGGGCCGGGATGCCCCGACGGCAGAGGCAGAAAAGCATTCTGCCAATTTGAAAACCAGTTTAAGATTCTCTTTTGGGCCAATACCCCTGCCGGCAGCCACAATGACTTTTGCCGCTTTCAGGGCCTGGTTTTCACCTGGCCTTTTTAAAACCTGCTGATGCTGGATTTGCCATTTATCCCGGGAGGCCGGGTCAAAGGGAATGTTTTGAATATCGACGTGTCCAGGATTCCCGGCATGAATATCTGGCTTGAACACCCCGGGCATTATCGTCAGCACAACGGGTTTGTCCGGGTCTGGACAGACAAGCATGTTTTTTGTATTGTCAAACACGGGACGGGAATACACAAGGCCGTTTTCATCGGATCGAATACCGTTGACGCAGGGTATGGAAGCCGCATCCAGTTCTATGGAAAGACCCGGAGCAAAATCTCGTCCCTGGGAGGTATGGGCTGCCAGGATATGAGAGGGATTCATTTTTCTGATCACCTGTCCAAGACAGGCGATATAGATTTCACTGGTATAGGTTTTGAGTTCAAGGTTCTCTACCCCCAGGACGTCCATGCCGGTTTCCATTGAAATTTCTTCTGCCAGAACAGTTGGATTGTCTGATGGAACAATGATATAAATATTAGGAACGTGACTTTCAGGGGAATTTTGTTTTTGAGATAACCCCACCGCTATTTTACGGGCTGCACCAGCCAATTCCCAGGTCACCTGCCGTACCCGGCCTTTAAAAATATCGGCAATGATCAATATCGGCTTCATATAAGATTTTTTTCTCTTAAAAAAATTAACACCTGTTCCGCCTTATCTGATAAAGACCCCTCCAGCAAACGGCCGACCCTTGTTTTTTTCGGATCTTCCATGCCCACACACGTCTCTCTTGCCTTTGGAATCGTCCCAGGGAAAAGATCTGCTGTGGTGAGGGTTATAATCTGTTTTTTATTGGCAGCCAGCATATTGGACAGACAGGGATATCTGGGAATATTGATACCGGCTTGAATAGTCAGCACAGCCGGCAGCCTGATCACAAGGCAGTCCCGGAAACCATTTTCCATCTCCCGTTCAACCTCAATTGCGTTGTCAGTGGTGAGCAGGGTGGTTTTCACTACTCCTGTAGCACAGGGGAACCCCATAATTCCGGCCAGCATGGGCCCGGTCTGTCCTGCCATCATATCCTCTGACATAATCCCGGTTAGAATCAGGTCGTATGATGTCTTTTTTGCCACAGCCGCAAGCCAGGAGGCCGTCATAAAAGACGAAATATACCCGGAATCTTCTGTGACAATATGATATCCTCTGTCTGCTCCCATGCCAAAGGCACGGCGGATTATTTTTTCAGCTCCTGGCGGGCCGGCTGTTACAACATCCACACGGTTCATCCCTGATATCAGGACATCCTGTTGTTCTTTCAGCAGCAGGGCTTGTTCCAGAGCATGTTCGTCAAACCGGTTCATATCCCCGCCATCACCCACCTGTTTAATACAGACAAGAATTTTCATACTGCACCATACTCCCGGGGATACATGATATCAAGAAAAACATGAACAAACGTTCATATTTAAAAGACAGGGGATGCTGACAAAAAACCCTTTATTCCACGGCTCTTATTTCTATATTTCTGCCGGCAAGATACGCTTTCACTGCCTGGATCGGCACCTCTTCCCGGTGGAATATACCCGCGGCCAGGGCGGCTTCTACAGATGTTTTTTCAAAAACTTCGGCAAAATGATCTTCACAACCCGCCCCGCTAGAAGCAATTACAGGGATGGAAACAGCATTTTTGACCGCATTGATCAATTCAAGATCAAATCCGGAATTTGTTCCATCCTTATCAATACAATTGAGAAGAATCTCCCCAGCTCCAAGATCCTGGCAGGCCCGGGCCAGTGCAACTGCATCAAGATCCCTTGTGGCCCTGCCGCCCTGGACCGTGCACTGATACCAGCAGTATGCTTCATTGTCAGGCCCTGGAAAATCGGTTTTAATTACATGGTGTTTTTTTGCCTCATCAGGCGAGTGAACATAAACCCTTTTGGGATCTATGGAAATTACAACAGCCTGATTCCCATAGACTCTGGAAATTTGTTCAATGGAACTTTTCCCGGAATTATTTCCTGTTTTCAGATATTCTTCAGCAATATATACGGCATCACTGCCAATGGATATTTTATCAGCTCCAGATCTGAAATACTGGGATGCCACATCAAGGGCTGTATATGATTTCCCGTTGCTGTCTGTATAATCCCTGATCCCGCCGCCAATGGTCAGCGGCACAAAAACATTTTTACTGGTTTTTTCAAGGACGTCCAGCATTGGCATGTCCTTTAAAGGAAAATCCCTGAATCCTGTGATATTTAAAAATGTAATTTCATCGGCACCCTCTTTGTAATACTGCCTTGCAAGGTCAACAGGCTTACCCAGATTCCTGACATCCCCTTTTTCTCTTACATCATATTGATCCCCTTTGGTCACCACAAGATCGCCGTTATCATTGGCTCTGACATCCAGACAGGCGACAATTCTTTTTGAAAACCCTTTTCCTTTGATATCCACTGCTTGTCGGGATTTAAGATCCTTTTGATAAATAAAATTTTCAAGCAGTTTTATACCACTGTTTCCACTTTTTTCCGGGTGAAACTGGGTACCGATAATATTGCCTTTTTGAACACTGCTCACAAATTCATAATCATAATGTGTTGTGGTTAACACAACGGAGGTATCTTCAGGTACAATATGATAGGAGTGGACAAAATAAAATTTTGTGTCCCGTGCAATACCATTAAAAACAGGCGAATCCTTTTTCAGGTTTATTCCGTTCCAGCCGATATGGGGAACGGCAAGTCTGGTTCTGAATCGCGTGACGCGGCCCTTGAAAACCCCGAGGCTTTCATTGCCTGAAAAGTCTTCCTCACTGCCCTCAAAAAGAGCCTGCATGCCAAGGCAGATACCAAAAAAAGGCTGGTCAGCCTTAAGATATTCCTGCAACGGCTGTATATAGTTTTTTTCGTGGAGAATTTTGATCATGTTTTCATAATTTCCCACACCTGGAAACAACAATTTTTCAGCATCCAAAACATCAGAAGGTTTTTTAACTGTTTTGATTTTCCCGCCCAGTTTTTCAATGGCATTGACCACACTTCGAACATTGCCGGCACCATAATCAAGTAAGGTAATCATACTATTTTTCTATCCTTTGAAACTGGAATCTGTTATTTTTTTGACTGCACTTTTTTTCATGATTGATTTTTTTAATTGTCCAGGACCTTAGTTTAATGAAAATGATATTATCTGATCAATATTACCTGACTAATATTACCTGACCAATATTATCTAACCAATAAACTTGCATTTTCAATGCAGACCATATCCTTTTTAAATGCCTTAACAAGAGGCTGTATAATATTTATTTTTATTTTTGTTACCCCTATTTTATGGCAGGTTTTACCATCCAGAGATGTTTTTATAAAGATATTTATCCGGCCTGTTTTTGCCATCATGGATAATGCTGTACCTCCGTTGCCTTTATAATCTGTCTTTAGAATATCAAAGGCCCTGGCAAAATCCTGATTATCAAAATACTCCATAAAGGTGTCGGATCCAATGCCATCAATGCACTCTGAAAAGACAATCAGGCTGCCTTTGTCCTTTACAAACATGGCTGCATTATTAATGGCCTTATGGGCCTGGATAAAATTAATGTCTTTGGGAAATCCTCCGCAGGAGGCAATAACAAGTTCATATTGTTTTTTTGTACTGGCTTTATAAAATGGATCAAGGCATTTGCATGCCCTTAAAAAATCATTGTAAGTATTGCCGACAATGAGCTGACACACCCGTCCTTTTGAGTCAAGAATCCCATGAATTGACACCCTTTGTGTCTCAATCATATCATCAATTTGTTTTAAATCCTCGGCCAAAGGATTATTTTCAAGGTTTCCTGGTCGACATCCTGAACTTAGTTTTTTTAAGTCTTTATCAAGAAAAAGCTCATGGTTCTGATAAATATCAGGCTTATACCCCAATCCTGGGAACAGCAATTTTCTACCGCCGCCATATCCGGCAAAATAGTGATGGGAAAGGGCGCCAAAAGTAATGATCAGATCACTTTCAAGTATATCTTTTCGAACATGAATCATTGTGCCGCGATGGGTTTTACCCAGATATACAAAAAGGCTTTTATCATTACAGTCATGATGAATAAATCTGTATTTTTGATATATATCGCCATAGGCGTTCATGCATTCTTGATCGCTCTGTCCTGCATGGGTGCCGTAGGCAATGAAAAATTGAATCTGCTGGTTTTCTATTCCTTTTTGATGGAGGATATCCAAAACCCATGGCAAATAGGTCTTATAATCGCATAGCCTTGTTTTGTCTGCCACCACAATGGAAACAACCTTACAGGAGGACACATTTTCAGGCAGGTGCAAAGAAAAATCATCTGCAAACTTTCCCAGGGTGATTTGAAAGTCAGGTTCCCGGATGCTTAAAATGTCTGCATTCTCAGGCACTTCAATAGTATTAAAACCTTTTCCATATTTAAATTCAATGTTTTTGAGCATAAATCCCCTGGAGGTTGTCATAAAAACATATGTCTTTATACCCTGAATGTTCAAGCCTTTTCATGGTATTTTTTATAAAATTATCCTTTTCTTTTATTTTTTTCGGACTGCCTGTATAATGAAATAATTTTGAATGGGAAGCCATGACCCTGTATAGTGCATTATAAAAATTTTTACCATAAAGATCCCCCGTGGCTGACGTAAATCTTGGCGGATCATGAATCACGCTGTTAAACATGCCATTTTCAAATCTGTCAATCTCACGGGTGATGTCAGTATGAATCAGTTCCAGTCTTTTGTCGTCAGATGTTTTCAGCCAGGGGTTTAAATTGCGTATTTTTATGACAGCCAGGCTTTTTTCCGTTGAAATTACTTTTTTTGCCCCGGCTTTTAAAGCAAACAGGGCTGAATACCCTAGTCCGCCGCAGGTATCCAAGACCTGATCCTCTGCCTTAACAACCAGCTGCGCCTTTAATTTTGCATCCGTTAAGGGATCAATGTCTTTAGACCGATGCATCTTTATCCCGTTGATTTCAAGGGTTGGTGCACCGTCCGTGGGTACCAGTTTATAATACCCGTCACTTCGAACTTCAATAGGGATCAAATCATTGTTTTGAAAGATAAAAATTTTGTTTTTAAAAGAGGATATGGACTCAAGATGTTTCATATCAATAAAGTTATCATTATCAAGTATCAGCCTGTCTGCCTCAATTTGCCTTATTTTTTCAGACAGATTCAGATCCAGGGACAGACCAATAC